>NZ_BAAKJE010000101.1:0-29550 GCF_059704565.1 Massilia sp. NBRC 108631 | reverse complement strand
GAGTTCGAGACTCTTCTCCCGCTCCACGGTTTTGCGGCAGTACACACTCCAATGCGGGAGTAGCTCAGTTGGTAGAGCGCAACCTTGCCAAGGTTGAGGTCGAGAGTTCGAGACTCTTCTCCCGCTCCAGAATTCGAATGGCAGAGATTAACCGGCTGCCGTTTCAGACAAGTCTCCCTCGGCGAGGTAGCAAAGCGGTTATGCAGCGGCCTGCAAAGCCGTCTAGGTCGGTTCGACTCCGATCCTCGCCTCCATAATATCAAGCACTTAGCTCAGATACCACCGCCTCGACGCGGTGGTATACCGCTTCAAAAAAGCGGTTAACCGCGCGCGTGACGGCCAAATTGCCGCGCGCAGGCCGTTGCACCTGGATTGACAGTGTCGGGCGCCGTTCTTACGATACGCCCTATGGCATCCTTTAAGACCCTCCCGTCTGGCGCCGTCCAGCTCACCATCGTCAACAAGCTGCTTCCGCAAAAGCGGCTTTGGGCGACGTTTGATTCTCTCGCTCAAGCGGAATCCTATGCCAGGCAACTGGAAGGATTACTGGCGCAAGGGATCGTTCCCGCTTCCCTGCTGGAACGCACGACGACCACACGAGAAATCTGGACGGTGGCGCGCTGCATCGCGGAGTACCGCCGACATAACAACATCAAACTGTCGGAAAGCAAACTGCTCGACACGCTGCATGCATCGGTTGCCACCTTGGCTACTGGTCACCTGAACTACGATTGGGCCGAGGGGTGGATCCGAGCGATGAAGCGCGATGACAACCTGGCCCCGTCAACCATTCGGCACAGGCATGGCGCCTTGGCGCGTTGTTTCGACTGGATGATACGCAAGCATCCCGAGATCATGGCGCAGAACCCGCTGCGCCTGCTGAAGCGCGGATTCGCGGTGTATTCTGAGGCTGACGCGCGCCACATGCGTGCGCAGGGCAAGGAGCCAAAGGAAAGTGTCGAGCGTGACCGTCGGCTGCATACCGATGAGGAGCAACGCATCGTACGTCTGCTGGCAAGCAGGCCGGACGAGCTTGCGATGTTTACGCTCGCGCTGGAGACGGCGATGCGCATGCGCGAATGCTATACCCTGGAATTGGACCAGCTCGATCTGGGTTCGAGGACCATCCACTTGGTGCGCACTAAAAACGGCGACAACCGGCAGGTTCCGCTCTCGCGCCCGGCCGTAGACATGCTGGAGAAATACACTGCGGACAACGCCAAGGAAATCAGCAGCCGCGGCAATAGGCTTTTTCCATTTTGGAACGGCAGCCGGGATGAGGGAATTCTGGACATTACCACCCGCGATCTGTCCAGGGTGTTCGCGCAGGTGTTTGAATCGGCCGGCGCTGCCGACTTTCACTTCCATGATTTGCGTCATGAAGCGACGTGCCGGCTCTACCTGAGGACGAAGCTGTCCGATGTTCTCATCGCCAAAATTACGGGGCATCGCGACTTGCGCATGCTGAAGCGGTACGCAAGTCTGCGCGGCAGCGATCTGGCAGCGATGCTCTGGTGACCGCACGCTTACCGCGATGCGGCCGGCTTTCTCGTTACTAGCGGCACCGTCTGGGGCAGTAGGGGCGGGGCGCGTCGACGGGCGTGGCGCGGGACGGGTACCACGGTAGCGATCGCTTTAGGACCTTCCGCCAACTGCTCGCGGCGGGCTTTGGTGTCCTGCTCGATGCGGGCCCTGAGGAAGGCGAGCACGTCGAGACGAAGGAATACCCAGCATTTCCCGATCTTGGTTCCCGGCAGTGTGCCCTGGCGTGCCAGTTCGAGTACGGTCTCCGTGTCGGCGAAAAGAATCTCCGCGGCTTGTGCGGCGTTGAGAGTATCGGCGGTGTTCATAGTCGTGCGGTTCGAGGTTGATTTGTTGTCGAGTTAGTGAAGTCAGGTACTGCCAGGCGCACGGCACCGGGCACATGATGTCAAGAGTAAGGTTGGCTGCTACTCCAATGGACGTGCGCTTGTGGCGCGCATACGATGCTGTCCGGCGGCGGAAGTGTTCGATCCGATCAGGGGTGGCAGCAGAGCGGAGCGGTTGGGGCGCTCCCAGCGTCCTGCCAGGCGGTCGAAAATGAGAACTGGAATGACGATCCGGGCAGACCGGAATAGATCGCTCAAGCTCAGACGGAACGCCGTGGGCTGTATAGCGACTACTGCTCGTCTATGACTGGTAGGCTGGCCGACTTCTGCAGGGCTAGCTGCTGCAATTACAATTTATTCGGGGTTATCGTGCGCGTCAATGTCGGTGCACCGAAATTGCGCGGAGCGAGTTGCGCTACTTGGGATTCCCGGATCGGCAGTGAGAGGCTTGGGTCCGACGCTGCCATTCTGAGGCGTCGCCGAGGGCCGACCAATCTTGACGGGAACCGTCGTTATCGCGTGTAGGTCAGCGGGGTAGGTATGCTTCGCGCACCTTGTCCGCGCAGTGCTGGGCGCGAGCGGTTCCGCACGAGACATGTCGGGGCATCATCTCGATTGAGAGACGAGACCACGGCAGCGTGGTGTTCGGCGAGTCTATAACAAGGTAGTGTATTCGGAACAGCGGTGCGCAATGCTGCAGGACTGGGCCGAATATCGATACAATGATCACGGCCTCTTGAGGCCCTGCACGGGTGGTACCACGGCGGCAGCTTGTTGCAGCGCGATCCAGGCGTCTCCCTAGGCTATCGGCACCACAGTCTCGTCGCCGCCGTCGTGTGGTTAATTGTTGGCACACTGCTTATCCTACGTGATTGCCGGGCACGGCGTTAGCCTTGCGTTCCAACGATGCCCGGATTATGCGGACCGCTTTTGTTGTTCCCCGCACGGCATTCTTGATCCTTGACTTCTCGACAATCAGCTGGCTTGGTGTGATCGCCTCATCAATGCACAAGGTTTCCAGCATGGGCATGAGCTGATCGACCTTTTCGATAAGTTCGAGCAGCCTACGGTCCAGCATAGAGAATATCTTCGCCTCGAACTCGAGCGGTTCCACATCGTAGCTGGCCAAGCTGGCGATGCCGTGCGCGTGGCACTTCGCTTCTGTCTCGACGAGCGCCTTGTTCAGGCGGGCAATCCGGGTGTCCAGCATGGTCCGCAGTTCCAATTCAATTTTGTCGACCTCCTGCTCGGAGATTTTCATACGCGCGAACACAATGATGTAATGGAAGTTGATCTGGGTGATCTCGAAGCACCTCAGATAAAGGCGCTTGCCTTCAGGGCTGTAAAGCGCCACCGGAACTTTGCGGCTAGCCGATTCTATATGTTCGGTCTTAGTTGCGACGTTGCGTGCTAGCAGCTTGCGGTTGGTGGCGTCATGGTCCGCGATGGCGATGGTCGGAGTATCGGCGTGCGAGTTCATATGTGCACCTTGGGTGGAGGTTCGTCATCCGAGAATAGGCCGATCCGCCCGACATCCAAAGGGGAAACACGGGAGAAAATCACATCCTTTCCCTGCTGCCGCAGCTTGGCGAAGGGCGGACCGCGCCAGTGCGTGCCAATCACTCCGTTGGTACGGTCATTCGCATGCGGCGGTTCACTGCCTGTCAGCGCGCCAACCGCAGGGTGACGTGCCGGTGAACTTGCGTAATTGCGGTGCACAGAACTTGACGTCATCGCGACCGCTGCCTACCTTGTCCGAAAGGCGACCAGGCATGCGCAAGTCGTAAAGGACACGCGCAAGGTGTTGAAGTCGCCAGTTACGAGTTTTCTCCGACGGTAGCTGGCAGCCCGTCGAGTGCGGCTCAAGCCGTAGCAGCACAGCCAGCATGTCAATCAAGGGTAACCAATCCCTTTCCCCCCCATGGGACAACCTCCCATGCGGGCGATTGTCCCGTTTTTTTTCTTAACGGAGGCAATCATGAATGATTTTTTCTTGACCAATGTTCCGGACTCGAACGCACGCATTGCTGCGCCCAACGACTTGCTCGATGATGAGCCGGCCGAGGAATTCAGCGAGGAGGATGTGGTTCGCCTGCACTGGTGGCTCCTTCAAAAGGTCCGTCTGCTCGCAGTTGCCAGCACACCGCTGGCGGAGAAATTTGAAATAGTGCGCTGGGTATTTACCGACGCGGAGCACGACGTCAAACCGTTCTCTTTTGTGAGCTGTATGCGCGTTGCCGCTTGCAGCCCGTTGTCCCGCTTGCCCTTCATCGGGGCGTGCGACCCGGAAGAGGTTCGTGCATGGATCGCCGCACGTTTGCGACGCTGGTTTGAAGCATCGTTGGTCGGTTATCCGGCTTGGGTGCAACACGCCGTTCTGGCCCACCCCGAGTGGGCTGCCGATCATCTCGCGGAAAATCCGCAGTGGATCAACGAACAGGTGCGCCGCCATCAAGAGCGTACCGATCTGTTTGCCTGAAGGATTCGCCATGGAACAGGAAGAATTCGAGCGGCGCTTCCAGGCCGCGCGCGAGCGCGCCTTTGGGCGCTGGACGGCGCTGCTGCTTGCGCTGGGGGTTGATGAGAAGGTGGTGAACCGGCGCAATCAACCATGTCCCATTGCCGCTTGTGGCGGCACGGATCGCTTCCAGTACACCGACAAGTTTGGGGACGGCAATTACGTGTGCCGTGCCTGCGGCGCCGGTGGAGGCTTCAAGCTGTTGATGGGCTACTTCGGATGGAACGCGGGCACTGCGCTGCGTAACGTCGAGATCAGCCTGGGGATGCTGCCGGCGTCGCCGCCGGTGCCGGGTCCGGTCAAGGATGCGCGCAGGCTGATACATCGCATCCTCTCCGAAACCCGCGCTGTTGCCGCTGGGGACGAGGTGGATCGGTATCTCCGCGCGCGTGGACTGGGCATGGATAAGTACCCAGCGACGTTGCGTGTTCACCCGGCGTTGGGCTACTACGAGCCCGACCAGGAGACCGGAAAGCCGAGGTTGGTGCGGAACTACGCCGCGATGGTATCGGTTGTGAAGGACCAGGGCGGGCAGGTGGTTTCACTGCTGCGCACCTATCTGGAGGATGGCCGCAAGGCGCTCGGCACGGAGTCGAAAAAGCTCCTGTGCGGCGGCGTGAACGGCGCGGCGATTAGGCTCGGCGAGCCAGTCGACACCCTTTCGGTGTGCGAAGGCGTGGAGACCGGCTTGGCGATTCAAAAGTACACCGGGCAGCCGGTTTGGGTGGGTATCTGCGCCAGCAATCTGGAGCGGGTCTGGATCCCTGACGGCGTGACCAAGTTGCGGATTTACGGCGACAACGACGCCGATGCCATGTTCGACGGACAGGCCGCAGCGTACGGCCTGGCGCGGCGGTATATGAAGTGCTGCCGCCATGGGGATGATCGGAAAGCCGAAGTATTCATTCCCCGGGACGCCGGCGCCGATTGGGCCACCGTTTCCGAGCGGCGTGCCGCGCGGGACGAGTTGGCAGCGTAGTTCGATAGCAGTCTTTGTGAACGGCCGAGAGGCCTTGTATTTCAACCCTGCGGGGGCCAACCCCGCCGGGGCTGGTCCGTCCGCGTTTTTTATGACTGGAGGAACACCATGAAAGCAGGATGCGAACTGATGGAGTTGGCGCGTGAACTCGAACGCCAGGCTGCGGCCAAGCGCGATCTGATCGTGCCGGCCAAGAAGCTGCGCGGCGAGACCACCACCTCTGGGGAATTTCGGCTGGTGATCGACGAGGCCGACGGCGAACGGCGTTACCCGCTGGGCGACTTCGTGTGCGGGCAGCTGGCCAAGAAGCTGGATATTCCGCTTGTCTACTTCAAGCGCATGCGGGACTACAACCCGGAACTGCTGGACCAGAACGTCAACGGTTGGCTGAAGTTGCATTCGCCGGACAGCTATCTGGTGCGGACGCTGGACAACCACGCCCGCGCATTTTTGTCGACGCGCTACCGCAGGCTGGACAACTTTGATCTGGCAAAAAGCATCATCCCGGTACTGCAGCAAATTCCCGGGGCGCGATTCGAGTCCGTTCAGCTGACCGGGAAAAAGCTCTACCTGAAGGTGGTGAGCTCGGAGATTGAATGCGAGGTGGCTCCGGGAGATGTGGTGCGGGCCGGAGTCATCGTCAGCAATTCGGAGATTGGGTGCGGCACGCTCCGGGTGGAACCGCTGCTGTTCCGCCTGGTTTGCAGCAACGGCTTGATCATACAGGACCGGAGCATGCGGAAGAACCACGCGGGACGCAACCTGGTGTCCGACGACGATGAGGTGATGGTGTACCGGGACGACACCCTGGAGGCGGACGACAAAGCCATCTTCCTGAAGGTACGGGATCTGGTGGCGTCCGCGGTATCCGACGTGACGTTCACGCTGATCTCGGAAAAGATGCGCAAGACCATGGGCATCAGACTGACCGGTAGTCCAGCCAGGGCGGTCGAGGTGCTGGCCAACAGGTATGCGCTGAACGAAAACGAGTGTGCCGGTGTGCTGCGTCATCTGTTCGAGGAACGCGACATGACCGGATACGGTCTGGTCAACGCGGTCACTGGTTATTCGCAGGATGTGGAAGATTACGATCGGGCGACCGAGTTTGAGGAACTGGGCGGCAAGTTGCTGGAGCTGTCCGCGTCCGAGTGGCGGCCGATCGCCGAAGCATCATAGTTGATTGCGGGCGCGGGGCGGATGGTGGCGTTGGTCGCGGCCATCCTGCCCGTGCTCCCGCACAGGTGTTGGGTACGCCTATTCGGTCTTAAAGGGTGGTGGCATTAATCGCCATCAGCACCCGGCCAAGGACGGTCAGTTTCGCTTTGGCGCGGCTGGTGTCCCTGAGCAGGGTGGCGGCGTAGTCGGGGTTTTCGCAGCGCAGCAGCAGGCCTTCGCCGATGCGGCGCTCGACATGGCGCACGAGCGTTTGTCCGCCGTACGATAGCAGGTAGACGCCATTGCGATCGATTCGCGTCTGGCGGTCGTCGTAGAAAAAAGGGGCGCCGTCTCGGAGCAGGGGGGCCATTTCGTGTCCATGCATCACACCGTTCTTGCACGTGGAAGCGTTGCCGATGAGTAGTGCGAGCGCGCCCACCCAATCGGAGGACGGATCGAAATCGGGATCGAATTGGGAACGCAAGCGCGGTGTGAGCCGGTCGTAAGGACAGCTCTGTCGATGAGAGAGCAAACCGAGCAGCCAGTTCGCGTCGAGATTGAGCTGCAGCGACAACAGCGCCAGCGAACCGAGGTCGGGTAGTCCCGGATGGCTGGCGTCGACCCAGCGTGAAACGGTCTGCAGTGCGCGTCCGGTGATATCGCTGAGATAAGCCGCATGCTCGGAGTTGGGAATGTCGCGCGCCGCCAACTCGGCGAGCAGTCTGTTGCGTACGTTCGGCACCAGGCCCAGGTCGAGATTGCGCGCTTGTTCGCGGGTGAGGGGGACGCTACGCCGGGCTGGTTTCATGAGCCACTCCGATCCTGTCTGCATGGGAGATACAGAAAATTTTTAGCACTTGCTAAAGGCGCGGACGGAGAACGCATGCTCGCCGTACCTTCTTAGCATCCAACGAACTGGTCTGTGCAGTCAAGGTGATCCATGTTTTTCCGTGCACAGCGAGAGCAGTTGCTATTGACCCGTCAAACTGTGCGGTGTAGCCTCCAGAAGCATGTGGTGGCCGTGCTGCGGTGCTTTCCGATCGTGTGGGTTGTGCAATTGCTTCCGAATACCAGTGATGTGACCACGCCCCTGATGGGGCATTGCGGAGTAACCATCATGGAAAATATCCTTCACCTGACGGAGGTTCAGACGCTGAACCTCAACTTCCTTCTGACCATCCAGGCTTGCCTGAAACGGGACCGGCTCGCCGCCAGTTATCGGTTCCACCTTGATGCCGAGTGCGCTGCCATGCTGGATGAGATGAGCGCGAGCGACCTGGTCGCCCTGGCGCAGAACATGCCTCACGAGAGCTTGTTCCAGCCGATCGGCAACCTGCGCACATTGCTCGCTGCGCCGTGTGGCCTGGTCGTCACGTTGTGCACGGTCGGCATGGATCAGCGCCACGCCAAACCGCTGCAGGCTGTCGCTGCGGCGAAAAGCGCGTGAGATGTCAACATGGCGGCACACGAAGCCGAAAGGCTGATCCGCGCATTGCAGCTGGCCAAGGAGTGCGTCGATCTTGGCGCCAGGGTTGGCACGATATCCGAGGTGACGGGACTGCGTCCTTCGATGCTGCGCACATACTTCTTCCGTCATGGCGGTTCCACCAACGGCCGCCGGCCCGAGTCGAGTGACTGGATCCACTGGGGAAATCTCTGCATGAAGGCGGAAGCATCCGAGTTCGCCAGCATTTTTTCTCGGCTGCTCGATGAACACCGATGCGCGCCGGCCGATGCACTGGTGGCGGCGTACCGCATGTACGCGGAACGTTGCTCGCGCAGACCCGCATTGTCTTTCGACCGGGCCTTCTCGCTCGTCTCGGATTTGCGCGGTATCTGGATGCGCACCGAGCAGCGCCTCGCAATGTATCGCTGTCCCAAGTGCCAGGCGCGCTATGTGGCGGAGCTCGGTGCCCCGTCCCCCGGCGGTGTTGGCTGTGTGTTCTGCCACCTCCTGTTGCGGTATCGGCTCGACCCTCGGCTACAGGCGCACTTCGCGGGCAGGTGTGCCGGGCAGTTGGGCGGCACAGGGGCGGCCGACGCCGATCCTGAAAGAGGGGCGTAAACCGCAGTTTTTTGGATGGACGCTTCGGCGGTCGCGCTGGACACTGAGTGACCCCAACACCGGAGCGCCGCCATGCCGTTCGCCAACCTGATTGCGCGACTCGCGCGCGCCGCTCTGCGCAACGAGATGCGCGGCGATACCATCAAGCCCGAGGGGCGGTCCAGCCCGCCGTCCGGCACGGGGCAGGGAGAGCTTCGGTGCCGCGACATCGACGAACTGCTGGAAGAGCACAAGGATGTGATCGCCCGGATCAAACTGTGCTATGGCTGCGACAACGCCGCATTCCAAGCCGATCTGCTTGAACCGATCCGGGGCTACGCCGCCTACGTCAACGCGTTGCCCGCGACCCGGGCAGGCCATCACAGCGCTCCCTGCGGCCTGCTACGCCTGGGGCTCGAAGTAGCGTTCTATGCGCTGCAGGCGACCGACTCCCAGATCTTCGCCGGGCGCCAGACGATATCGAACCGCCGATTGCTGGAGCCGCGCTGGCGGCGTGCCACATTCATCGCCGGCTTGTGCTCGGAACTGCACCGGTGCCTGGGACATGCCGTCGTGCGTGACCTGCAGGGGCAGACCTGGCAACCGTACCTGTTGCCGCTGACTACCTGGTTGAAGCGGTGCCATGCGGACCGTTTCAGCGTGCAGTGGCTGCCAGGACCTGAGCAGCGCGCATTGGGCCTGTTCGCGCTCCCGATGATCGTTCCACCTGCGACCCTGGAGGATCTGGCGCAGAACAACGATGTGATCGTGCCGCACATGCTGGCCTCCATTTCGGGCATGGCTTCTTACCACGAACACAACGTCATGGACCAGCTGGTGCGCCACGCCGCCGCGCTCGTGATTAATCGCGAGCGGCGTGCGAAGGGCCAGGAAGGGGCGGAGGAGGAGCAGTCGATACACCTGGCACGCCACGTGGTCGAGGCCATGCGCGAGCTGGTGCTGACGGACCCTAACTGGCTCCCCAACGCCCCGCGCTCGCGCCTCTGGTATGGCCGGGATGGCCTGTATCTGGTGTGGCCCAACGGCGCAGCCGATATCCTACGGCTGTTGGCGGACGAGCGGCTACCGGGTGCCCCCGGCACCGCCCAGGCCGCTTTGGAGATTCTGGTCGGGGGAGGTGTCGTCCCGGAGACTTTCCGGGGCGGCTATCTCGTCAGAATTGCACCGCCGGGTGCCTGCGAGCCCATCAGCGCAGTGCCGATCGTATCGCCGGGCTTGTTGCTGGCGGAGGTGGAGCCGGCGCCAGCACCGCTGCCGCAGTGGCTGGAAGTGCGGAAGGAGCAGATGTGGCCATCGACGCCGCCGCGCAACACTGCACCGGGCGAAGCTTCATCGGAGGCGCAGTCTTCCTCAGGCCCCGGCAAGCAGGCGGCCCTCGAACCGAATGCCGCTCCGGAGGGGCACATCCAAGCTCCAGACCTCAATGACGGCCTGACCGAGATACAACGTACACCAAAAGCGAATCCAAAAGAAGGCAAGCGCCAAAATTCCGAGGTGCACCGGCAGCGTGCGGCAGGCCAGGAGGAGGTCAGAGAGCAGCCTCAGGGCCAAGCGGTCTTGCATGCGCCGCTGCGTCTGAACCGTACGGTCGCGCGGGCTTTGTCGGCCGTCGTCGATAGCTTGCGCGGGAAAGCTCCGCAATGCCGGGTCGTCGGCGACACGCTGTTTGTACCGTTGAGCTCATTGGCCGGCCATGGTATCGACGCGCGGCAGGCATGCAGGTCCCTGGGCGACGCCGGCATGCTGGAACCGGACCGTGACGGCGAGCTGGTGCGATCCGAGAATATTGAAGGGGTCCGGGTCGCGGGTCTGCACATCGGCGCGAGTTTCGTCTCCGGCTTCGGGGACGCGCGCGGGAACGACAAACTGCATAAGGAGCATGGCGATGTTGATGCGCAACTATGAGATGCCGTGGCGCAGCCCAATGGAGTTGGTGGCCAGCGCGGTGTGGGCGGCTAGCGCGATCGGAAGCCTGGCGCTCACGCCCGGCGCGATCCCTCCCATGCTGGGCAACTCCCTGCTGTCGCTCATGGTCCCCATGGCCTTGCTGCGCGCGCAGCAGGGCCTGCGCGTCATCGGCGTGCGGGCCGCACTGTCGGGCCGGGCGATGGAGATGATCAGCACGAAGGCGCTGGCCAAGCTGGCGCCCGATCCGGACAAGGTGGTGTTCGGGTTTGGCTTCGAATGGCAGCCTGTGCACTCCCAGCGGCTGTACGAGCTCGCCAAGATCGACTACCGCGAGCTGCGCATTCCGCCCACCGTATTGCGCTTGCTGGGCTATGTCGTCATTCCCCAGCCGGATGCGGAGATTGGCCTGCCGTACATCCACGGCGTGGAAAGCCGTGAACACGTGCTGTCGAGGCCCTTGCAGAATTTCGAGGGCGGGATGCTGGTGGTGGGCACCACGCAGTCGGGCAAAGGGGTTTGCCTGGGATGGCTGATTACCCAGGCGATCCGGCGCGGAGACGTGGTCATCATCCTCGACCCCAAGAATTCGAAACGGCTCAAACGTCTGGTGGAACGCGCCTGCGCCGACTACCGGGAGCCGGACGCCTTCCTCTGGTTCCATCCCGCATTTCCCGAAACGGGCGCGCGCCTGGACTTCACCTTCAACTGGCAGAAACCGACGGAAATCGCTTCCCGCATCCAGTCCATCCTGCCCCCGGATACTGCCGGCGCGTTCTCGGCCTTTGGCTGGGATGCGGTCAACGTCGTCACGCAAGGCATGGTGCGCCTGGAACGGCGGCCCAATCTGATGAAGCTGACCAAGTATATCGAGGCGGGCATTGAGCCGATCCTGCAGGAGACGCTGCAGCGCTACTTTGAAGAGCTGCTCGGACGCGGCTGGCGCACCAATCCAGATCTGGCGCGTTTGCTGGAGAAGGCGCGCAAGGGCGCCATCAAATCGTCGTCGCCGGGCGCGAGCCCGGAACTGCTGGCCTTTGTCGAGTACTACGAACACCATGTGCACGAGGCCCGGCACGACAAGGTGATTGATTCGCAAGTGCGGGTGTTCCGCCACAACCGGGAGCACTACCAGAAGATCACAGCAAATTTGCTGCCGATCCTGTCCATGCTGACATCCGGCGATCTGGGGCGCACGCTGTCCCCCGATCCGTTCGACGCCGACGACGACCGTCCCATCATGAACCTGGAGAAGATCGAGCGCGGCGGTCACGTGCTCTTGATGTGCCTCGATTCGCTGCCGGATCCGGCGGTGGCTTCCGCCATCGGCGCCATGTGCCTGGCTGACCTGGCGGCCCGCTCGGGCATCCGCTACAATCTGGGCGGATACCGGCGCATATCCCTATTTGTGGACGAGGTCTCCAATGTGATCAATCAGCCCCTGATCGAGATCATGAACAAGGGCGCCGAGGGCGGCATTTTCACCACCGTCGCCATGCAGACCATCGCCGATCTGGCCAAGCGCCTGGGTAGCCAGGAGGCGGCGCGCATGGCGCTGGGGAATCTGAACAATCTGATCGCCTTCCGCACGAAAGACCAGCCGACGCAGGAGTTCATCAACGAGACCTTCGGCGAGACCGCGATACACAGCATGAAGGTGGGGCGCAATACGGCGCGCGACGGTCATATCGGCGACTTCACAATGGTTGAGTCGACCCAGATCGCCGAGGAAATGAACGAGCTGGTCCCGACCTCCTTGCTGGGAAAACTGCCCAATCTGCAGTTCTTCGCGTCGGTGTCCGGCGGGCGCCTGTGCAAGGGGCGATTCGCGCTGCTCGATCCCGGCGAGACCGGCGAACCCAATGTGAAGGAGGCGGCACCATGATACGGGTCGTGACGATCGCTTCCCTGGTGTCACTGCTGATGCTGGTGCTGTACTTGCCGGCGGTGACCGACGCCACCGTCTACTACGCGCGCGTGCGGACCGAGCTTGCCGAGCAAGGGGCCGCATGGGGAAGGGGGCGATCGCATGACGCGTTGGCGGATGCCATGAACATGCTGGAGCGGCCGGCCGCGCCGCCGCTCATGCCCGTCTCGGATCGAAACCAGCGGAAGCCGATGACTGCCGGCGCGCGTCAATTCGAATCGCTTGGTCGTCGTATTTTGGACAGTGCGTACGTCCGCTCGTTCAATGGCCTCGTGCTGCTTGCCGTGTTTCGCCTGTCGACACTGGCGCAGCTGGCGCCGGGCTTCTATCTATTGGCCGGCGCCTGTCTGACCGACGGGCTGGTGCGGCGTTGGGTAAAGAGCCGCGAGTTCTCCCGCCACCACCCGGAAGTATGGACGGCGTGCGTCTGCGCCGCCTGGCTGGCGGTGTGCGCGGCGGTGATAGCGGCGGTCTTGCCGTACTCCCTGCCGGTTGTGCCCCTGCCCGTGCTGGCGGGCGTTGCGTGCCTGTGCGGCGGGATCGCGATCGCCAACTATCCCGCTGGCGCCGGGCGCGGCAGCGCGTTGGCTTGAGCGTGGCGCTGGTGCGGAAACGGGGCCCAAATCCGCGTCATTCCGGGGCGAGCTATCCGTGAAGCGCAGATACCATCATCACATCGCCTTCTACCACAGCATTTATCACGAGGTGCTTACCATGACGACCGCATACGCTCCAAGCGACAACAGCCCGGTGCTGGCGAAACAGAGGCTTGTGGTCCCGTCCTCCGACACGAGGGGAGGCACCGTGGGTACGCGTGTATGGCTGGACGAGTACGCTTTGCTGGAGACGCTCTACAACGACGCCGCGAATTGCTCGCCGAAGCTGCGTTACCCGGACCTGATCAGCGCCTGCGTTTCGCTGGTGTTTGCGGGCGAGACGCCCGAGCGGCGGATCTTCGCCTTTCTCCATACGCGGCTGGTGCTGCGCGACCAGGATACCGCGCGGCGACAGGAGGAGATGTGGCGTGAACAGTACGAGCTGCTGCTGGCGTTGCAGCGCTCCGGCTACAACAGCCATCCGAATCCCCAGTTCAAGCTGGACCACTTCACCACGGCCTGCGTCGCGCTGGCCATGGAGGAAGACAACGCAAAGGAGCGGCTGTTCGAGCAGGCGCGCCGCAATATCGCCGCGCGTCGCACCCCGGTCGCGCTGAAGTAACACTTAGCGCCCGCCGGGCGCGCACCCGACATGCACCTCGCCCGCCGCCATCGCGGGCCCACCCGAAGCCACCACGGCCCCGCCATTGACAGCGGGGGAGTTCGATACGGTTTCGCCGCGAGGTGATCATGCATCCTCTTCAACATAGTTTTGTTGCGCTGCTGTGGTGCGTGCCGGGCATGGCTTGCGCCTGCTGGGAGCAGGCAGCCGCCAGGCACGCGGTGCCGGCGGTGCTGCTGCGGGCCATCGCCCAGGCTGAATCGGGCATGGATCCGCTGGCGATCAACAAGGGGCACTACCACCTCACGCGGACGGTGGATATCGGCTACATGCAGGTCAATTCGGAACCGCGCATGCTGCGCAACCTCGGCGTGACAGAACGGACCTTGCTCGACCCTTGCACCAATATCGACGCAGGCGCGCGCATTCTTGCGGAGAAGATGGCGCGGTACGGCCGCACATGGGAAGCGGTGGGCGCCTATAACGCCTCCTGCGTCACGATGACGGTGCCCCAGTGCCTTCGTGTGCGCATGCGCTACGCATGGCGGGTGTACCGCGCCATGACCGGCGGACAGGCGCGCGACGCGGCGGCCGCAGCGCCAATGACGGCGAGGGCCGGGATCCGTTCAGTGAGCATGAAATGAGGCGCGCGTACATGTACCGGCTTTCAACGCGCGCCATGCTGGTGGGGATGCTGGCTTCCATTCTCTGGGGCTGCGCGCCATCGGGCCAGCGCCAGTCGCTGATACCTGTTCGGGAACCACACCGCGTCCTTTACCGCGTGGCGCAGCTGGGGCACGACGGTGCACGCCACTTTGTATTCTGCCTGGAGCCAGCTTGTCCTCAGGTGAACGCCAAGTCCTCGCCGCGGCCTGTGGCGGAGATCGAGCCATGAAGGCGTGGTGCATGCGGCGCCTGCGGCTGGCCAGGTGCGCGTGGTCGCGGCCGCGCGCCGCGCGCAGCAGTCACGGACGCCTACGCCGCCAGGCAATGGCGCGGGCGCCTCCCTTCGGAGCCGCCGCCCGGCGAACGCGCCGCCGGGGTGAGGGGCGCAGGCGCGGCGTATCCCAGGATGTCAAATGTGAAGGAGATTAGTATGCACGCAATAAATACATGGATGGCCAGACCCGGGCCATGGCGCGTACCGCGCAGGGCGTTCCACGCGTTGGGCCTGTTCGCGCTGATGCTGCTGGGGCTGATGTTCGCGGCACCCGGCCAGGCGATCGATCTGGTCACGTTCGGTGGTGTGAGCGGCCCGTTGACGTCGGCATTGACCCAGATGGCCGATCTTGCACCCGGCATCAAGGCGTTGGTGGGCTTCATCGGCTTCGTTGTTGCCTTGATTTCGCTCACCGCTTTGCGCAACTTCGGGCCGGTGCTGTTCTACATCGGTCTGGCTATCTTCGGTGCCGTGGGGCTCGTGATTGCCGGCGCGATCATGGGTGCGGTGATCTGAAGCGGAGGACGGGATGCTCGCCGATACCTATATTCCGCGCCGGTTGGACGATCAATGGAAGATCGGCCTGTGGGACGTCGATGTCGCGGCGCCCGTCCTCTTCATGATGGTGGTCGGCTATCTGGCCGGCTCGCTGCTGGGTTTTTCCGCAGCACTTGCGCTCGGCCTTTATCTGGCCCGCGCCATGTCGCGCCTCAAAGCGGACAAGCATCCCGCGTATGCGCTGCACTGGCTGTACTGGCATCTGCCCACCAATCCGATCAGTTCGATGCGCGCCACGCCGCCGTCGCACATCCGGCGCATGGTGGGATGAGGAGTGATTCATGGACAACACACGCTATCAGGACGATCTGCGCGAGTTGCGTGCGCGCATACGGGGGCAGCGGCTGGTGATCGGTGTGCTCTGCATGTGCCTGCTGGTCTCGCTGATGATCGCCTATTCCCTGGTCGGTGCGCAGCGCGTCGTGGTGACACCTCCCAACGTCACCAAGTCCTTTTGGGTGGCCGGTGAACGGGTGGGCAGCACCTATCTGGAGCAGATGGGCGGCTACGTCGCCTGGCTGGTGCTGGATGTGACGCCTTCCTCGATCAACTGGAAGAAGGAAACCTTGCTTGGCTTCGTGGCGCCCGCCGACTACCAGATGTTGAAGACGCGTCAGGAAGTGGAGGCGGAACGCCTGCGCAAAATGAACGCCGCCACCTACTTCTCCATCCAGCAGTTGGAACCGGACGAGGAGAAGCAGACGGTGTTGCTCACGGGGCGGCTTCGCACGCTCGTCAACGGACAGGAGACGTCCGTCCTGCAGAAACGCTACCAGGTGCGGTTCCAGTACCGCGGTGGACGCACCCATCTGGAAACATTCAAGGAGCTCGGGAATGAACCCTAGAACGGCAACAGCCATACTCGCGCTGTTGGCGCAGGCGGCCCTGGCGCAAGCCGGCCCCGCGCGCGAGGTACGCGATGGCGCGACCGTGGAGGCGGCCATCTCCACCGATGCCCCCACACGCATCCGGCTGGACGGCCAGCGCATCGTCAATGCGGTAGGCAATTTGCACTCAACCGCCAATTGCGAAGCCGGTCCGAGCGCAGCCTCGGCGCCTGCGGCGTCCCTGGCGGCCTCCGCCGTCAATCCGCGCGGCGACCTGGTCCTCAACTGCGATCTGGACAAAGGCGAGATTTTTGTCCGGCCTGCGGTAGGCGGCAGCGGGAAGCCCATCAGCTTGTTCGTCTCGTCGCAACGGGCGACCTATACGATGCTGCTGCGCCCGACAGCGATGCCGGCGGGGACCATCACGCTGCGCGACCGTACGGCGGCGGCCGAAGGGGCTCCGTCCATGTCGGCCAAGTCCGGCACTGCGCGCGCCTCGGGCCATGTGCGCGCCTTGAAGGCGATGTTGGCGGCCATGGCGGACGGACGCGCCATGGATGGCATGCAGGTTGAGCCGGCGGACATCCCCTATGCGCTGTGGGCGGAGGCGGACTTCCGCCTCATCCGCAAATACGAAGGGCGTGCCCTGGTGGGGGAGAGCTACCGCTTGCGCAACATCGGCACAGCGCCCATGGTTCTGGCCGAACAGGAGTTCGACCGGGACGGGGTCAACCTGATGGCGATCGCCATCGAGCAGCACACGCTGCGGCCCGGGGAGGCCACCCTGGTGCACGTTATCAAGGGAGGCAGGCCATGAAACTGCGTGAACAATGGCGTACGCTGCTGGCGCGCCTCAGTCCCCGCCGCCAGCAGTATCTGACGGCGACGGCGATCCTGGCCGGCGGCGTTGGCGTCATGTGGGCCGTGATGGCGTTCTCGGCATCCGATAAGCCCAAGCCGGCCCGGCGCGAGTCGGCCGGCAAGGAAAAGGTGATCGTCAAGCCAGACCAGACGGGCGTGGCGCCGCTGCGCGTCGACCCGCTCGACCAGTGGGTCGGTACCGCAGGCAAGGAGCTGGCGCAATACAAGGTGGACAAGGAGGCCCAGGAGCGTTTCAATGCCGACCGCAAGGCGAGCGAGGCGACCTTGATGGAGCGCCTTGCCGCACTGGAAGAGGGGCGCAATGAAACAGAGCCCGGCGGCGCTGTGCCATCGCCCACACCGGCGATGGCCACTCCACGCTTGCCTGCGCCTCCGGTATCCCAGGCGGCGTCCGGGCCCGGTCGCGCCGCGGCAAATGCCGATCCCGCCGAGACGCCTGGGCAGCCTCCACAAGGGGGCAACGCCATGGGCTATCCGCCCGGTTCGCCTGTGGGACCTGCGGGTGCGCCCGATGCGGCATCGCGTGCCCAGGCGCCCGAGCCGCCACCGGTACTGGTGCGTGTGACGCTGGCGCGCACCGGCGAGAAGTCGCGTACCGACGTCGGCACGGCTGCTCCGGGCGAAGAGCTAGAAAGCGACGGCGAGGGTGCCAAGCTCGATACCTATCTGCCGGTGGGTTTCATCCGGGGAGAATTGCTCAGTGGTTTGGCGGCACCAACCGGGGGCCAGGCCCAGAGCAATCCGCTGCCGGTGCTCATCCGGCTGAACGACAATGCGGTGCTGCCCAACCATTACCGGAGCGAGGTGCGCGAATGCTTTGTCGTCGCCTCAGGGTATGGCGACATCAGCGCCCAGCGCGCCTACCTTCGCACCGTGAACCTCTCCTGCGTGCGGCGCGACGGCAGGGCGATGGAAGTGAAGATCGATGGGAATGTACACGGGGAGGACGGCATGCTTGGCTTGCCGGGCCGCCTGGTGACCAAGCAGGGCCAACTGCTGGCCAACGCCCTGCGCGCCGGCATCGTGGGCGGCATCGGCCAGGGCTTTGCACAAGGGGGCAGCACCTTCACCGCCACGCCGTTCGGGACATTGGCCACGACGCAGGAGGGAACGGCCGACCAGCTTAAACGCGGCATGGCCGGCGGCGTCGGCCGCGCGCTCGACAACCTCGCCAACTACTACATCCGGCTCGCCGAACAAACCTTCCCTGTGATCGAGGTGGGCGCCAAGCGGCAGGTGGACATTGTGCTGACCAAAGGCGTGCGTCTGCCGCCGCTGGGCAAGGAGATCGAAGATGCGCACGACGATTAGCTGCATTGCCTTCATCCTCTGCGCCGCGGTGCGGCCAGCCCTGGCGGGCGACGCCGAGAGCACGCTGCTGGCGCAACTGCGCAAGCAGTATCCCTCCACCAGGTTCGACCGCGTCCAGCGTACGCCCATTCCGCGCCTGTACGAAGTGCGGATGGGTTCGAACGTCGCCTTCGTGGACAGGGCCAACCTGCGGTACATGGTGTTCGGCCATATGGTCGACGTGCGCAGCATGCGCGACCTGACGGCCGAGCGCATGCACAAGGCGCCGGCAGCGGACGCACACGCGGGAGACGCCAGCGGGAAAGAGACTTCCGTGGACATCAAGACGTTGCCGTTGGCGGACGCCGTGCCGCTTGTGCTGGGGACGGGTGCGCGCCAACTGGTGGTGTTCACCGATCCCGGCTGTGGGTACTGCCGGCAGCTGGACAAGTCGCTGCGCGGCCTGCGCGACGTCACCATCCACCACTTCATCGTCCCGTTCCAGGGGACGGCCCTGCCGGAGGCGATATTGTGCGCGCCCGACCGTGCTGCTGCATACGCCAGGGCCATGGCGCAAGAGGTAGTGCAGGGCGCAACTGGCACCGGCTGCGCCAAAACGCTGGAACGCAATCTGGTCCTGGCCTCGCGCCTGGGCGTCCGCGCCACGCCCGCGCTGCTGTTCGCGGACGGCCGGAAGATCGCGGGCGTGCTCTCCGGTGAAGAGATCGAGGCGCGTCTGGCCGCCGCGGCCGGTGCGAAACAGGAAAGGAATCGCGATGCAACTCCCCTCTAAAATCTACGATGCAGCTACGCGATGCATCGCGGGCACCGCCGCCACGCTGGCCTTGTCTGGCTGCGGCAACATGTCCGGCCTTGACGGGTCCTCCGAGTTTTCCTGCAAGGCGCCCAAGGGCGTGCATTGCGAGTCGGTGTCGGGCAATTATCACAACCGTGCCGGCCAGGCGACCGGAACTTCTCCACCAGCCGCTGCCCAGGCTGGCGACGATGCCCCGAAGGTGGTGGGCGCCGCGCCGCGCGGTATGGAGCCGGCCATGCTGCGCTCGCCGACCCGGATCGTGCGCCTCTGGGTGAAAGCCTGGGAGGACAGCGACCGCGACCTGATGGATCAATCCTACGTCTACGTCCGCATCGACGACGGCAACTGGCGCATGGCCCATGTGCAGAAGGCCGCCAGGGAAGCTCTGCCGTCGCCGCGCCCGCCGTCGCCGGCGCCATCGGAGAAGGCAGCCGGCCAGGCGCCGCTGGCCAATGGCGGCGACGGCGCCCAGCCCACGCCGGTCAACCCCGAGCAGCCCGTGCTGCCGGGCTTTAACCCGCCAGCCGTCGCACGCTGACCGCAATCCGGAGAGAAGACATGTTTGAGAACACCACAACCCTGTTCGACGGCGGGCCGCGCCATGTGCTCGATTGGCTCGGATTGCGCGCCGCCGATGACAATCCCCAGGACCAGTTCGCGTCCTGGCTGCCGTATGGTGGCTATGTCGAGTCCAACCGTATATTTGTCAACCGTAACGGCTGCCTGGGCTTTGTGCTGGACGTGCTGCCGCAGTGCGGCGCCGACGAACGGATGGTCGAGGTTCTTGTCAGTCTGTACAACACCTGTCCGACCGGAACAGGCATCCAGTTCCACCTGTTCGGCGCGCCCACCGTGCGCTCCCTGCTGTGCGAATATGCCAATTTGCGCGTGGAGGACGCCGACCAGTACGAGATGAGCGCGGAGTACGGCCGTCCGGCACGCAACCGCAATCTGTTTCGCAAGCTCGCGCGCCAGCGCGTGCGGCACCTGATCGATGGCGCGCACCGCTCCCTGACGCCGGCGCATCATTTCACGTTGCGCGACTTTAAACTGATGGTCAGCGTCACCATACCGGGCGACGGAGACGACCAGGAAAGGGTACGAACGCTGTGTGCCCTGCGCGATTCCATTGCGGTCACGCTGGCCTCGGCGTCGTTTCCCAACCGCCCAAGCGACGCCGACGGCCTGATCAACTGGTGTGCCCAGTTCACCAACCCGGACCGCATGGCGCGCGCGGAGCTGTCCGACCTGCACTATGACCAGGGGCGGGAGATTCGCGATCAGATTGTCGATATCGACACCATCCAGGACGAGCGGCCGGATTCCATCTGGTTCTCGAGGCTGTCGGACACGCAGCCGCTGGAAGCGCGCTTTCTATCGATCAAATCGTTCCCCAAAGAATTCGCGCTGTGGCAGATGGGCGGCCTGATCGGCGACGTGATGCAGCCGCCCCTGCAGTACTGCGCACCTTTCCTGCTGACGATGGGTGTGCACATCCTCGACCAGGCGGAATCGCGCGGAGCGGTTACCGCGAATCATTTTCGCGCCAACCAGAACGCCGACAGCAAACTGGCGGCCATCATGCCGGACGTGGAGCAGAAGCGTCAGGACTGGAAGGCTGCCGCCGACGCGATTGACGCGGGCGGACGGATGGTGTCGATGTACCATCAGCTGGCGTTGTTCACGTCGCCCGGAAACGCCGCATCGGCGTGCGAGGCTGCGCGCGCGCTGTGGCGGGCAAGGGGCTTCGAACTGAACGCCGACATCTTCAAGCAGCGCCAGGCGCTCCTTGCAAGCTTGCCGATGACCCTCTCGCCGGCTTTTCACGGCGACCTGCGCAAGATGCGCCGCGTCACGCGCAAGACCACCGCCAACGCCATCCATCTGGCTCCCTTGATCGCTGAATGGCGCGGTACGCGCACGCCAACGCTGGTGCTGGCCGGCAGGCGCGGACAAGTCACAACGCTCGACCTGTACGACAACGACCTGGGCAATTTCAACGCGGCGATCGTCGGCGCTCCCGGCTCCGGTAAATCGGTGCTGCTCAACGAACTTGCTTGGTCGTACCGGTCCGTGGGTGCCAAGGTGTGGATGATGGACCTCGGCCGCTCCTTCGAAAAACTGTGCCGCAAGGCGAATGGGACCTATATCGAGTTCAGGCAGGGCATCGACATCAACCTGAATCCCTTCTCGACCATCAACGACATCCGCGAAGACATGGATATGCTGGTCCCCGCGATCTCCAAGATGTGCTCAATGCAAAGCCGTCTGGACGAGGTTCAATACAAGGCGATTTCCGCTGTGCTGTTGCGCCTGTGGACCGAGTACGGCCGCGACGTGACGATGACGGCCATGCGCGACGCCTTCAAGTCCGGCTGCATTCCGGACCTTGGCGTCAAGGACGACCAGCGCGTTAGGGACCTGGCCATCATGCTCAACCCTTATTCGAAGGACGGACAGTACGCCCGCTTCTTCGAAGGACGCAACAACGTCGACTTCAGCAACGACTTCATCGTGATCGAGAACGAGGAGCTCAAGCGGCGCCCCGACCTGCACGCGGTGGTCAACATTTTGCTGATGTACCAGATTACGGCGGAGATGTACCTGACGCGCAACCGCAAGAAGCTGCTTATCATGGATGAACTGAAGCAGCAACTGGGCGAGATCGGTAGCGACGATCCGGTCAAGGCGGCCGTGGTCGAGGAGGCGGCGCGGCGCGCGCGCAAATATGGCGGCGCGCTGGTCACCGCGACGCAGGGCGCCGACGACTACTACGGATCCGTACAAATGGAGGCGGCATTCAATTGCTCAGACTGGGTGTTCCTGCTGCGGCAGAAGCCGGAGTCCATCGAACTGCTGGACCGCAAGGGCCGGCTGTTGATGGACGCCGCCAAGAAGCGATTGCTCAATTCGCTGCGTACGGAATCGGGCGCCTACGCCGAGATGTATGTGTCCTCCCCGGTCGGTGAGGGTGTGGCCCGGCTGGTGCTCGATCCGGCGACGCACTTGCTGTTTTCCAACAAGATCGAGGACAACAAGCCGATCGACGCGCTCAGGGCCAGGGGGTATAGCATCGACGAGGCGATCAGCCAGGTGCTGGCCGAGCGGGGGATAAGATGAGAGCCATGCTGATTCAGACTCTGCTCGCGCTGGCGATCAGTGTCGCTGCGCTCGCGGCCTACCACCGCTGGATAACGCCCAGGATGCAGTCGATTGGCGTCGTCGATGCCGTGCGGGTCTTCAAGGAAGAGGAGGGGCGGCACCTGCAGGCGCTGGCCGCCGGCGGCGACGATGTGCAGCGGGCCAGGGCTCTGGAGTCCGCACGGCGCTTCAGCACGGGCTTCCCTGCTCAACTGGAAGGTCTGGAGAGCGAATGCGCCTGCATCGTGCTGGAGCGGTCGGCACTGGTGGCCGTGCCTGACCATGTGCTGGATCTGACGCCGCTGCTGCGGCAACGGGTGCGGCCATGAGATCCGTCTGGACAGGCTTTCTGCGCGAGCTGCGCGGGCACTGGGTGCTCTACACGGTGTTTTCTGCGATCTGGACATTGGCGACGGTGCGTTTGCTGGTCGACCCGGTTCCGCGCCTGCCCTTGCTGTTCAACGTCACCCCCAGCCTGCCCTATCTGGTGGCGGTGGTGGACTACCGCGCGAGCTCGCCGCAGCGTGGCGACTATGTGATCTTCGCGTTCCACGGCGACGCGGTGCGTCATTTTCCCGGTTTGCGGGGGCAACCTTTTTTCAAGCGGGTCGGCGGAGCGGCGGGCGACCGCGTCGAGGTTCGGGAGCGCACGGTACGCATCAATGGGGTCCGGGTGGGCCAGGCAAAGCGGTTCGCCTCCACGACCCGCCTTGCTTTGGAGCCGATCGCCGCCACGGTGATACCGCCCGGCTATCTGTACATGCAGGGATTGGACGCGGACAGTTTCGATTCGCGATACCGGCTGTGCGGGCTTGTGCCCGCGCGCGACGTGCTGGCGGTGGTCAGGCCGCTGTTCTGAGGAGAAGACGATGGGCATGGTATCGAGATCACGGGCAACCGCGCTGGCGCCGACCGTGGTGCTGACCGTGGCGCTGGCCGTGGCGGTATCGGCGCCGCCGGCACGGGGCGTCAACCTGGGCGTCATCGGTCCCGTGTACAACATCGGGGAGGAAGACATGCTGGCCATGATCGAGCGGCGGCTGCGCGAGAAGCAAGCCAGCGGCGAGCTGGCGGCGGTGCGCGAACAGGCTGTTGCACGCGGCAGGCGCGCGGTGACCGATCCTCCGCCGTTGGCCCTGCCGGCGGCGCGTGCCGCACGGACGCACTACATCGATCCGAGCTTCGTTCTGGATCGCGACGTGAGGGACGCGTCCGGTGCGCTGATGTTCGCGGCCGGCACGCGCGCCAATCCGCTCGACATCGTGCCGATGCCGCGCCGCCTGCTGTTTTTCGACGGCAGGGACGCGCGCCAGGTCGCGTTGGCGGCGCGTCTGATGGGCAGGTACGCGGGTGGGATCAAGCCCGTCCTGACCGGAGGGTCGTATCTGGCCCTCGCGCGCTCGTGGCGCATGCCGGTGTATTACGACCAGCAGGGACTGTTGACGCGGCGGCTTTCCGTCGCCAGCGTGCCGGCGCTCGTGTCGCAGGAGGGCAGGCGCCTGCGCGTGGACGAACTGGTGCCCGACGACCGCGCCCTTAGCGGGGAGGCGAGATGATGGCGACGCCACTGATCGCTATGCCGCGCGGACTGCATGGACTGCGCGGCAAGCCGAGGCTCTGGCCGTGCCGGATCCGGTCCTGGCTGTTCGCGGTGGCCGTGCTGGCGGCGGCGTCGGGAGCAGGGGCGCAAAGTACTTGCACCGGCCGCTTCCCCAATCCGCTCACCGACATCTGCTGGAGCTGCATCATGCCCGTTTCGCTGGGAGGCGGCACGTTGGCCGATATCGGCGGGCAGGAGGACATTCCCAATCCCGGCTCGCCGCTCTGCTCTTGCGGCGTGAACCCGACGGTGGGGCTGTCGATCGGCTTTTGGGAGCCGGTGCGCCACGTGGAGGTGGTGCGGCGCCCGTTCTGCCTGGCATCGCTCGGTGGCGTCGATCTCAATCCCGGCATCGCCGCGCCCGGCGCCGGCCGTTCGGTGGACGCCGGCGGCGACCAGAACAGTTTTTATCAGGCCCATTTCTACGCCAACCCGGTGCTGTTCTGGCTGAACGTTGTGGCCGATTTTCCCTGCCTGGAAAAGGGTTCGTTCGACATCGCCTACATGACGGAAGTCGATCCGTTGTGGAACGACGACGAACTGACGCTGATTTTGAACCCGGAGGCGGTGCTGTTCGCCAACCCTGTCGCCCAGGCGGCGTGCTCGGCCGACTGTGTCGCGGCGACGGCGGGCTTCCCCCGGCCGGAGCTGTTCTGGTGCGCGGGCTGTCAGGGAAGCATGTATCCGCTCGACGGCCACGTTACCTATCACATGGGAGGCGTACGCACCGCAGAACTGCTGGCGCAGCGCCTCACGGCCAAATTGCACCGCGAGCTGCTCGCCTGGGGGCGGCATGGCGCGCCGGGACTGTGCGGGCCGTATTTCCTGCCGGTGATGGACAAGCGCGCCTACAAGCTCCAGCTGACCTATCCGGTGCCGGCCACCGCCAAGGACGCGGGCAAGTGCTGCCAGCCGTTCGGGCGCAGCACCGTGCTGTGGGGCGCCGGCAAGGAGTATCCGGTACGCGGCGAGGACTTCGCATTCATGCTGTTTCGAAAGGGGAACTGCTGTGTGGGCTTTTAATTCATCCTGCCGTCTGTGTCCGGTTCTGATCCTCATGCTGGGGGCCGCGCAGGCGCAGCCGGCGGCATCGGGTGGCTCCGCCGGCACCTCGCCGCAAGCCACGCATCAGATCGATCAGCTGCCCAGGCCCGCCGCAGCCGCGCGTTCCGAAGTCGACATTGAGTCGCTCGCGCGCAGATACGAGGCCGCAGGCGTGGGCAAGCCGGCGCCCGCCGGGAAGGCACGTCTGCTTGTGTTTGTCAGCCTGACCATGCGCGACGGGGCGTTGCGGCGCCTGATGGCCGATGGCGAGCGCGCCGGCGCGGTGTTGCTGTTGCGCGGACTGGAAGGCGGGTCTCTGCGCACGACCACCGAGCGCGTACGCCGGCTGTCCGGGGGGCGGCCGGGTGCCATCCAGATCGACCCGAAGGCCTTCCTCACCTACGGGGTGCGGCATGTGCCCGTCTTCGTCGTGGCGAGGAATGACGGCCAGGCGATTCCCTGCAATGAAGCGCGCTGCGCCGCGCCGGATGGCTTCGTGTCGGTGGCCGGCGACGTCACTATCGACTACGCGCTGCGGCATGTGGCGTCCAGCGCCCCGGCGTTCGCGGCGCACGCGCGGCACCTGCTGCAGCGCCTGGAGCGATCGCCATGAGCGCAACGTCCCGCCTCTTTGTCTGGCTGACCCTGTGCGCGTTGCTGACGGCGCAGGTACGCCACGCGCTGGCACAATCCGAAGACATGGCGGCCGCGCGCGCCGCCAATCTGGCGGCCAAGGGCGCCGTGAACGCCGGGCAGGCCGCCGCCGTCGTCCCAGGCTACGGCGCCGGCGCGCCGCAGACGTCGCTGTACGGTCAGACCGATCTTTCCGGAAAAGCCAATGAGTTGCTGGCGCGCTGCGCCGTATCGGACGATCCCGTGACGTGCGAGGCGATCCGCAACGCGGCGAGCTCCGCCGCGACGCCGCGCCCGCCGGTAGCCGCAACCGACCCGCAGGTTGCCGCCGCCGCGGCCGTCGCGCGCGATCCGATCGGCGCGCAGCCGCACTTTGGAGGATGGTATGCGGGCTGCCCCGGGCCAGGCCCATGTGCTCCCAATACCTTCTGCCTTGGAAGCCAGTGCTTCGATACGTCCCAGGTGGACGATCCCGATTTTGCGCAGGCGATGAGCTATCTCGAAGCGGCGCGCGAGGCCGGCGTCTACATGGAACCGGGGAGCTTGCGGGTGTTCGCAGGGGAGGACAACCGCTGCCGCGAGCGCCTGCTGCAGAACTGCTGCCGGAGCAATGCTGCTGGTGCCGGTCACAACAACGGGTCGCTGTTCGGGATCGGTTCCCGCCTGGTGTACGACGTGTTGATGAACTCGAACAACCGCAGCTTCATCGCGGCGGGCATCAAGGCCATGCTGACGAGCCACGGATTCTCCGGCACGTTCACCAGCTACGGCGTGACGGTCGCGGTGAACGGGGTGGCGTTGCCGGCCGGATCCGTGACCATTGCCGCCGGTGATAGCATCGTGGTCGCGTTTTCCCCCTGGTCGCTGGCGATCACGGTGGTCTTCATGGTAGTGACGTCGATGATGTCGTGCAGCGCGGCGGAAGGGCAGTTGTCGATGAAGGAAGGCGCGCGGCTGTGCCGTAGCAACGGCACGTGGTGTTCGCAATGCATCAGGGTGCTGGGCAGATGCGTGACCTGCATCGAAAAAACCACGTCGAAGTGCTGCTTCAACTCCGTGCTGGCCCGCATCCTGAACGAGCAGGGAAAAGCCCAGCTCGGCATGGGTTGGGGAGCGCCGCAAAACCCCTTGTGCGACGGATTCAGCATAGCGCAGCTGCAGGCGCTCGATTTCTCCAAGTTCGATTTGTCCGAGTTCTATGCCTCGATCTCGCCGGACTTGCCCGATACCGAGGCGTTGAAAAGTGCTGCGGCGGCGCGCGCGCCCCAATGCTACGCGGGAGGTGGAAAATGCTAAAGCCAGTATGGTTATTGACGGCGGTGGTCGCCTTGCAGTTGGCCGACGCCCATGCGCAGACCGGGCCGGTGCCTCGCACTCCGGTGGAGCGGTTCGAGCCGCTGCTGCACGCTGCGCTGCGCTCTCCTGACGGCGCGGCGCACGGCGTGCTGACGGGACCTGTCGCCGCAGCCATCTCGCGCCGGTTCAATACCCCGGCACCCATCCAGATCGACGTGGCGACCTTGCTTCGCTACGCGCAGGAAGGCTGCGCCCGGCTTCGGGTCGATGTCACGCAGCAGAGAGTTCGTCTCCCGTCCTCGGCCGGCGCGGCGGCACAGCATGTGCGTTTCGAGCTGAACTATTGCACCGATGGCCAGCCGCCTCGCACATTGGCCGTACGGGGGCAGCGATGAGATGGCCGGCGGCACTGGCGGCGGGCATGGCGCTGGTCGCCTCGGCGCAGCCTGGGGACGCGTCTGCGCCGGCGGCGGCCCGCGTCGTTGGGATCGACCCGCGCACCGGCTGGCACTTTCATCTCGATCCCGCGCCGGAGAAACCGGTGAAGGCAGCGCGGCGGCCGGTGCGGAAGGAGAGCGACCCCCTCGAGGCGATGGCGCGGTTCCGGCAACTGCAAAGGGACCTGGAGGAGCGGCGCGTGCTGGCGGTGATCGATCCCAACGAGGCCAATGTTCGGCGCTACATGGAGTTGGAGGCGCGGGTGGTGGGCAAAGCTTCGCTGTTCGCCGACATCGCCCAGCGTATCGCCTGGACCAATCCCGAACTGGACCCGTCCACCCAAGGCCGACCGGTGAACGCGGCGGCGCTGGAAGTGTTCGAGCAGCAGCGCGCCCGCGAGCGCGGCGTGGTGCTGGGCCGGGTTGCGCGGGAACACGTCCTGATGTTTTTCTTCCGGGGCGATTGCGGCTACTGCCACGCGATGGCGCCGGCGCTGGATGCATTTCGGCGCCGGTACGGTATTCGCGTGATGTCGGTCAGCGCCGACGGTGGGTCCCTGCCTGGATTCCCCGACGCCCGCGCCGACAACGGCGTGCTGCAGGCATTGAAGGTGCGCCAATTCCCGGCGCTGTACCTGGCGCAACCGTTCAGCGGCCGGATCGAGCCGGTCGGTTTTGGCGTGCTCTCCGAAGCGCAGCTGGCCGAGAGGATCGTCGCGTTGGCAGGCACACAGAGTGGGGCTGGGCAGGGCGCTTTGAATTTCTTGACGGAACGACCATAGGAGGAAATCATGGAATTGATGGCGAAACTCGTTGTTGTCGCAGGGCTGGGCGCGATGTGCTGCAGTGCGCGGGCGGGAGATCTGAACGCCGCAGTGGAGAGTATGTTCAACGACCTGGGCGCGATCGGCAACTACACCGCGCCGGGCGCTTTCAAGGGCCAGGTCTTCAATACCTACAGTGGCGGCTCGTTGATGCTGCGCAGCCAGAACAAAACGTATCAGCTGATGGCGTTGGATTTGCCTTCCATGAAGGCCGGATGCGGCGGCATCGACGCCTTTGGCGGATCCTTCTCGCATATCTCGGCGGCCGAGTTCAAGAATATGCTCAAGGGCATAACGGCGGCGCTTCCTGGCGTCGCCTTCCAGCTGGCGCTTGAGTCGGTTTCGCCCCTGCTTGGAGGCATAACCAAGTGGACCAAGAACCTGGAAAGCATGCTCACCAACGCCAACATCAGCACCTGTAACACTGCCAAGTCACTAGTCAGTTCGGCTATGGAATCCACCGGCGTAAGCACCGACAAGCTGTGCGAGGATCTGGCTGTGTCGCTGGGGCTGGAATCGGACTACGCGGCGGCGAAGGTCCGCTGCCAGACGGGTAAGCCATCGGTGCTGGCAGCGGCGCGCTCTTCGTCGGACCCGAAGGTCCGGAACAAGGCGCCCTTTGTCGGAAACCTCACTTGGAAGGCACTCAAGTTGACTGGCAGTAGCCTGAGCGATGAGGAACGAGAGTTAATCATGAGTCTGGTCGGAACGGTCATCTTCCACGAGGGAGACCGTGATTCCGAACCCATTTCCCCCACCATCAGTTCCATAAACCGTCTGCTCTATGGCAGCGCGGCGGCAGCGGGAGGGAAGGTGGTTCAGGAAGTTCTGAAGTGCGGCGACTATGCTGAATGCAATACGGTCACAGTCGATTACCACTACATGCACACACCTTTCACCGTCAAGGTCGAGCAATTGATGCGTTCCATCGCAGGGAAGATTCTGAGCCGGACTCCAATTCCCAACAATTCAGTAGAAATCGGCTTTGTGAACCAGACAACCGAGCCGGTGTATCGCATGCTTTCCGTGGCAACGTCGGTGCCAACCGCAGACCTCACAGACGACTTGATCGGCCGGTTTCGCGAGCTGATCGCAGCGGACTACGCGTATGTGTTCCTGGAGAAGAACCTGCGGGTCGGCATAAATGCGCTTGATAAGGATTACCTGCTGGATTCTCAGCAGTTGGATCGTGCCAAGGATCTACGGCAGCGCGCACAGGATGTGCTCACGCAACTATCTAGGGAGAAGCAGCTAATACACCAGCGCGTAGGCTCGATCAATGTAATTGCGAGTGCGATCGAGCAGGCCGAGCGGCAAATGCGGAGCAGCATGCCACAGCACGTGATCGACATGCTGGGCCGTCGGGCAGCCTGGCAAAAGTGACGTCTTGATGATGAATACCAGAGGGGGCTGCGATGTGGGAAATTTATGCCTACCAAAATAATGACAGCCTGTTTGGCATACTCAACGCCATCGCTGCCATAACGGGTGCCGGCTCGTACGCCAGCGCACTCGGCATTGTCTGAACCGGACCGGAAATCTGGGAGGCTCCAACATCTGAGAGAATGGAGCCATGAAACGAAAATCCACGAAGTTTTCCCCCGAAGTGATGGAGCGCGCTGTGCG
>NZ_BAAKJE010000100.1:0-5608 GCF_059704565.1 Massilia sp. NBRC 108631 | reverse complement strand
TCCCAGCACCTTGTGGCTGGCAAATAAATGAACGCTGGCCTGCGGCCAGCCATCATCAACTAAACTGTTACGGCACTCAACACGGTGCTGAGTCGACGCTTACGAAAAGAATAGGTATGCATGGGATGCAGAATCTGGAACGGCACCAGCATCCCCCCCCCTCAGAATCCGAAAACGGGCAATGAGAGCGTGTTGCAACACTTAGGGGGAGTTCGAAGCGTTCATACTGCCTACTTAGCGATGGTCACGGGAGGCTAGGAATAAACCCTTGGCGTCCATGCTGGGCACCGGTGAAGCGGATGACATTTGCACCGGTCGTCAGTTCCGAAGGTGGGTCTTCGTTCTCAAAAATGATAACTTGAGAGTTTTGGAAGTCCTCAGCAATTGAACGATAGAACGCGTCCTTCACGTCATGTGAGAATCCATCCTCGTTTGTATCAGGCTCACGATAGACCACGAGCGGCGAATCAATCAACACGAAACCCGGGTGCGGCATTTTACGCTTGAGACAGTATTTTAAAAGTGCAAGGTTGAACGCGGCATGCGCGATTGCCCTAACACCTTTACCATGACTTGCTCGTGGCCGGCCGGAGATCACAATGTCTTGTCCTGCTTCGCTGAAGACTACACGATCCAATCCTGGGAAATGCCATTCCCGCAGCAATGATTCGACTTCTTTGCTAAAGACTTCTGCTTCGTCAGCGCGAATCCGTGCTGATTCAAGCGCTGGCGGTTTCTCAGCAGTCTGGCCTCTAAGCCCATCTAACAGTCCCAATAACTCATTAGCACGTCCAGTCAGGTCAAGTGCGCGACGATAAACGTCTCTAGTCGATTGGCTTTCGCGTAACCGCAGCAATGCAATCTCAACGCGGGGCTTCAAGAGTTCCGTGAGTTCGGCTGCCACGTCACGTACACGTGACCTAGCCTCGTCGCATTGCCCCTGAAGTCGCACAACTTCCTTCGTGTTTTCTTCCCTCGTCAAACGCAAGTCAGAGATCAAGGTTTTGATCTTATTCGCCTCGGCCTGGCAAGACTGAGCTACGTCCTCCGGTGACGCATCGGTTTGCTGATGCTCATGCTCCTGATGCTCTGCAGACGCACCACACACCGGGCAATGTTCTTCGCTCATTTGGCTTAGCCGCGAGCCTGCTTCTGCGATGCTCTCAAGCCGTCGAAGGTCCGACATGTATTGTTGCCCGAGTAGATCAAATCTTCGCTCAAGCTCGCGCAAGACTCCAATCCTCGATTCAAGCACACGCAAACCATTCATCTCGGATCGGCGCTTTCCTTCCAGTGACGCTGCACTCTGCTGCTCCACCGCTAGTTCTTTTTGCGCCGCATCATACAGGGTCTCGACTTGCGCCAATTGGTTTCGCCAAGTTTCCACATCGCCGGGCAATGCCAACTCGGCCACACGTCCATTAGTCTGGTTCAACAAAAGATCCAGCACTTCAACCTTTCCGGCCTGTCTCCCCTTTGCAACCTTGGGGTCCTCGCTTGATATCACCGAGCCATCGTCCACACCAGTCAACAGCAATCGAAATACTGCACTTTCCACGGTGGCAGTCGTGTATTGCCCGGTGAGAATTGGAGAGGTCTCGCTGATGATCGTCTCTTCATCAACCAATATTAGCCGCGCCAGGTCCCGAAAACTGAGCTCGCGAGTCTCGCCTTGCTTGTTCTTTCGAACCCTTTTTCCTGTTAGACCTGACAAATTCAGTAGGTATTGAGATATCGAATTCTTGTCGTCCGCACTGTGTTTCGCAGAAAGCGTTCTGTCAGTTTGTCCGACACTGACAAGCTTGAAGTTGCCTCCCCGCATTGAACGCTCCAAGACAACTTCACTACCCGTCTCAGAAAAATTTAGCGCGAGACGAACGGTCTCGTATCGGTCTGACTCAGGAATGGACTTTGGCACGTCCTTCCTACCAAGCATGTAATCAATACACTGGACGATGAAGGTCTTTCCTGTATCCGAAGGACCAGATACAACATTCAGGCCCTCTTTGAATTGAACTTCAGCGTTGGGGACCCCGTGCCCGACCAAGGTCAATCGCCGAAGTTGAAAACCTGTTATTGCCATTCAACTTCCTCCGCTCTCAGCACAGATTCCATAGAGAACTCTGCTCCCCACTCTCCGACATGGGAGTTGGCAATTTTCAATAGTTCGGTATCGGACATTTCACCCAACAACGAGATGAGCCATGCTGCCCTCGCTCTCATTTGTGCGGCATAGTCAGACGACAAAACATCCAAGAATGCCGCCGCTCGTTCCGTTGCAGCGAACATTACGCCAGTTGCAGTATAGTGGCGCGCCAACAGACCCCTGCTCTGGTACAGCATAAGACCTCTTTCGAGAACGGCGCGACGCACCAATAATTCGCCACCTCTATGCGGCGTTTTTGGGTGAAGGCCGGGCGGCCCACCTGGCAAGTCATCAGAATGAACAAGCAGGTAGTCGGAGACTACCAATCTTTGAAGCGAATAAGTGCATGGGAACGCCTCTCTCAATAGGGTCAAGGCTCGCAAGCCAATCTCAATAGGTCCGTTAAACGGAGGCAGTTCCTTCACGTCGAAAGATTTATTCATCGCACCCACCGAACCTTTCCATCATTTGCTAATTGATGGCAAATTCCGCCACGGTCGTGAGATGAAAGACGCTCCTTGAGCGCGTGTCCGGTGATTGGCAGTAGCTTTGCCGTCTTGACCACTGAAAGCACACGCCGATAGCCGTCTGGGTACGCTCCTCGTAAGTCATCCTTGATGCCGCCATGAACCTCATCTTGCAGTTCTTCAAACGCCCCTGGCGGCAATGTATCCCGCGAAAATACTCGTAGCGATTCAGCACTATAGAACTCAAGCCGTGCATCGTGGAAGTGCTCTCGAACCTCATCGTGAGCGCCCAAGTCAGCGACCGTCGGAACGGAGCAACTTAGATGCTCTCCGTAGGCATCAAGTAAATTTCGAACGTAAGTAACTTCGTGAGCGGCAACCGTCGCGGGAGGCGGAGCTACCTTCGGCCTTGCGGGAAGGCCGCCGCCAAACCGAGTGGCATACCAACGAGTTTTGGCATGTTGATCGATGATTCGCAGCGGCGGTACTGCTTCGAATATTGAGAAGTCAAGCGCATTGAGGTAGCTCCCTAATTTGGCGTCTAACTCGACCTCCTTCGTAGAGGTGATGGCAAACCTGCAATGCTTATCCCAGTTATCAATCAACTGTAGCTTGAGAGCATCTGCTTTCCTCAGCAGGTTTGACAGTTTAGTACCTGCCCCTTGTGGCGCCACGAAAACGTACTTTCGTGGATATGTATATTCACCGGTATAGGTGTAGTAGACCAGCTTGCCAAGTTCTAACCAGATATCGCCTGGGGCCAACCCGGCCTTGTAATGTTTACACTGGAAGTTGTCCCATATCGCGGGATCTGCTTTGTCGAATGCAATGATATCCCGGCCCATGTCTCCCGCACCACCGCAACGCTCAACGATTGCATATTGATCACGAAACGAGTCGGCCCATTCCAGAACAAAGTCTTCCCATTGCCCCGGACTAAAGATACGGATTCGGTCAATAGGGGGGATGGGCAGACCCGTGATCGCCACATCCGCCGATGGCGCTGCGCCGCATGGAGTAGCCAATGGAACTGTCGGTGACATTTACGCTCCCACATTTGCGCCCGACGAAGGGCTTACTCAGAAAATGTCTTCGGACTGAATGAGGACCGTTGGGGGAATTAGTGCGTCGCACTAATTTCAAAAACACAAGAATACCATGAGGCAATAGCACCGTGGCCATAATCTCCTAAAAACTACTGAAACCGGATCGAAGCCGGCATCGCGCCGATGCCTTGACGTTCGTAACCCCGAGAGAGAGATGGATGATTTCCGTCACTAGGAAGCTAGCAAAACGACGCCAGATGGGGGGGGCTGGCCTACCGTCAAGCATTTCGAGATAGAAAATTTCAGATCTATATTGTTGAAATGAGAACAGGGAACTCTGCCAGAAGCCGACGCTGACGGCCTCCGAAAGAAGACTCAACCTCATCAACCGAGGGCATAACTCCGCAGCCAGCAGGCTGCGGAGTTATGCCCTCGTTGCTTTTACACACCCGGTACTGGGCACCGGTTCATTCCAATCATTCTTGAAGGAGTCATCATGCGACCAATCCCGTCGCCCTTGGAGCACCTCACGGCATTTTCAATAGTTTTTGCTGCCGGATTTTTGTCTGCGGCAAGCTTCATCACGTACATGGAGCGAGTACGGCGCAATGCTGTGCGCGATCACTACAAAAGGGTCAATGCGGAGTCGAGCCTAGCAGCCGCACGATTCGCCCCCCGGAGCGTTGAAGGATGACGCGCCGATGCCCCCGATGTGAATCCGAGCGGATCGTGACCAAGGACTATGCGAGAAGGCTGGTCTGTGCTGTCGGCGCGATTGCTGGTGCAGTTCGTGGCGCAGCTGGCGCCGCCAGTGGTGCAGAGCTTGGCGCTCTTGCCGGGGCGTTTGCAGGGCCACCTGGCGTCGTTCTGGGAGGTGTCGCAGGCGCTGTCATTGGCGCCCTGGTTTGCGGCGCTGCCGGTGGCTCTGCTGGCGCTGCGCTCGGCGAAATTGTCGATGAGAACATTCTCAATAATTTCCTGTGCATGGACTGCGAATTCAGCTTCGGCAGAAAGTGCGAAGAAATCCTGGAGCCGATTTTTTACGAGACGTGACGTCTAACCACTGCCCCTTGTCAGCCCAATGCTGATAGTTCCAGGGGATACCCGTCATCGGGCATACCTCTAGCAATACCCCCCTCCCTGTCGTACCTGCCTCCAATCCAGAAACCGGATTGAGGTCTAGCTACGCCTCAACAAAGAAAAGGAAATACCTAATGGCACACTTGCTTGAAACGATGGCTTACCTGCATGAAACCCCTTGGCATGGCTTGGGAAATCAACTTGGCGCCGGCCAGCCTATCGGAGTATGGGCGCAACAAGCTGGCATGGACTGGCGCATCTGCGAATCGCCGGTCAGCTTCGTGCCGGATGCGACCAACAGCCCAAGCGTAATCGCGTCGTACCCTGAAAACAAAGTGCTGTTCCGCTCCGACACTCAAGCTCCTCTGTCCGTCGTCAGCCAGCGCTTTCAAGTTGTGCAGCCGCGTGAAATACTGGAGTTCTACCGAGACCTCACCGAGGTCTCCGGGTTCGAGCTTGAAACTGCGGGAGTGCTGAAGGGCGGCCGGAAAATTTGGGCGCTGGCCCGCACCGGCCAGTCGTCAACGCTCAAGGGCAATGACGTGAGCAACGCCTACGTCCTTCTTGCTACTGCATGCGACGGTACACTGGCGACGACAGCGCAGTTTACCAGTGTTCGCGTTGTCTGCAACAATACGCTGGCGGTAGCCTTGGGAGCCAGCAGCGGTGCGGTGAAAGTGCGGCACAGCACTGCGTTCGATGCACAGTCCGTCAAGCGTCAGCTTGGTATTTCGGTCTCCACCTGGAGTTCCTTCATGTACCAGATTGAACCGGACCGGAAATCTGGGAGGCTCCAACATCTGAGAGAATGGAGCCATGAAACGAAAATCCACGAAGTTTTCCCCCGAAGTGATGGAGCGCGCTGTGCG
>NZ_BAAKJE010000099.1:0-360 GCF_059704565.1 Massilia sp. NBRC 108631 | reverse complement strand
TCTTCAGGGCGGCGAAGTCCACCGTTTCCATGGCGGCCAGGTTGGCGGTCGACAGGGCGGCGATCTGGCGCGAGGTCAGGCCGGCCACCTGGGTGCTGCTCAGCGCGACAACTTGCGCGGTGGTCAGGCCGTTGGCGATCAGGCTGGTGCTCAGCGCGCCCATCTGGGCGCTGGTCAGCGCGGCGACCTGGTTGGTGGTCAGGCCGGCGAACTGGCTGGTGCTCAGGCCGGCGATGGCGCTGGTCTTGAGCGCCACGAAGTCCACCGTTTCCATCGCGGCCAGGTCGACCGTTTCCATGGCGCCCAGCTGGGCCGAGGTCAGCGACGCGGCTTGCGCGGTGGTCAGCGCGATCACTTGCG
>NZ_BAAKJE010000098.1:0-209 GCF_059704565.1 Massilia sp. NBRC 108631 | reverse complement strand
CCATTTCGCTCGCCACTACTTTGGGAATCTCGGTTGATTTATTTTCCTGCAGCTACTTAGATGTTTCAGTTCGCCGCGTTCGCTTTGCATACCTATGTATTCAGTATGCAATGACCTAAAAGGCCGGGTTTCCCCATTCGGAAATCCTCGGATCAAAGCTTGTTTGTCAGCTCCCCGAGGCTTATCGCAGACTTCTACGTCCTTCATCG
>NZ_BAAKJE010000097.1:0-213 GCF_059704565.1 Massilia sp. NBRC 108631 | reverse complement strand
ATGTGTAAAGCATGCCGCCAGCGTTCAATCTGAGCCAGGATCAAACTCTTCAGTTCAATCTCTGTTTAAAGTCATTGCTGACTTGGTCGCTCTTCAAAATAACTGACGATTCCTTCTTGCGAAGGTCACGTTTATTTCTTTTGTTGAGCGTTTAATAATTTGAGCTAAGAGGCTTGCGCCTCCGGCATCATCATCAAACGCCCACACTTATCG
>NZ_BAAKJE010000096.1:0-263 GCF_059704565.1 Massilia sp. NBRC 108631 | reverse complement strand
AGAAAATGGGCGCCATGCTGGGCGGCATCCTGCCCTATCTGCTGCTGATGGGCTGCCTGATGGCGGCCATGTACCCGGCCATCGACCTGGGCGCCGGCGAGAAGGAGCGCGGCACGCTGGAAACCCTGCTGCTGGCGCCGGTGCCGCGCAGCGCCATCGTGCTGGCCAAGTTCCTGGTGCTGTTTACCATCGGCCTGACCTCGTCGGTGCTCATGGTGGGCAGCATGAGCGCATTGCTGTTCTTCTTCGGCGCCACCGCCTCG
>NZ_BAAKJE010000095.1:0-209 GCF_059704565.1 Massilia sp. NBRC 108631 | reverse complement strand
GTGTCCCGCCCTACTTGTCGCATACTTAGTTCCACACATCGCATTTCGTGTACGGGGCTATCACCCGCTATGGCCGCCATTTCCAGAGCGTTCCACTATGCGTCGTGCTAAATCATGCAGGCTCATCCCATTTCGCTCGCCACTACTTTGGGAATCTCGGTTGATTTATTTTCCTGCAGCTACTTAGATGTTTCAGTTCGCCGCGTTCG
>NZ_BAAKJE010000094.1:0-228 GCF_059704565.1 Massilia sp. NBRC 108631 | reverse complement strand
TCGTCGGCCAGGTGGTCGACACCATGGGCGCCATCGACGCTTCGGCGCGCAAGATCGTCGACATCATCGGCGTCATCGACGGCATCGCCTTCCAGACCAACATCCTGGCCCTGAACGCGGCGGTGGAGGCGGCGCGCGCGGGCGAGCAGGGCAGGGGCTTCGCGGTGGTGGCCTCCGAGGTGCGCAACCTGGCGCAGCGCTCGGCGGCGGCCGCCAGGGAGATCAAGG
>NZ_BAAKJE010000093.1:0-2863 GCF_059704565.1 Massilia sp. NBRC 108631 | reverse complement strand
GCTGCGCCGCCTGCACGACGAGCTGCACGTGACCAGCATCTTCGTCACCCACGACCAGGAGGAAGCGCTGGAAGTGGCCGACCAGGTGGTGCTGATGAACAAGGGTAACGTCGAGCAGATCGGCGCGCCGGACCAGGTCTACAACCACCCGGCCTCGCCCTTCGTGTACGGCTTCCTGGGCAATGTGAACATGTTCCACGGCCGCGTGCACGAGGGCGTGATCACCACCGGCGGCGTGGCGCTGGACCTGCCGTCGCACGGCGAAACGCAGGACAGCAAGGGCATCGCCTACGTGCGTCCGCACGAGCTGGACGTGGACCGCTACACGCCGGGCGCCGACGGCATCGTGGTCAAGCTGCGCCGCGCGCACGCCATCGGCCCGCTGGCCCAGCTGGACCTGGAGCGCGCCGACAACGCCGAGATGATCGAGGCGGTGATACCGAACGAGCGCTTCAGCCATCTCGGCCTGAAGGAAGGCGAGACGCTGGTGGTGCGGCCCAAGCGTTTGCATGTGTTTGTCGATGAAGGAACTGCCATATGAACTTCCAGCAACTGCGTTCCATACGCGAAGCGGCGCGCCGCAACTACAACCTGACCGAGGTGGCCAATGCGCTGTTCACCTCGCAGCCCGGCGTGAGCCGCCAGATCCGCGAGCTGGAGGACGAGCTGGGCGTGGTCATCTTCGAGCGCAACGGCAAGCGCCTGACCGGCCTGACCGACCCCGGCAAAGGCATCCTGAAGATCATCGACCGCCTGCTGGTGGAAGCGGAAAACCTGCAGCAGGCCAGCCTGGAATACACCGGCCAGAACAGCGGCACCCTGACCATCGCCGCCACCCACACGCAGGCCCGCTACGCGCTGCCCAAAGTGGTGCAAAGCTTCCGCGCCGCCTTCCCGGAAGTGCGCATCGCCCTGCAGCAAAGCTCGCCGGAGCACATCGCGGAATGGGTGTTGTCGGGCAAGGCCGACATCGGCATCGCCACCGAGGGCCTGAGCCAGTTCCCGGACCTGGTGTCCTTCCCGTGCTACCGCTGGAGCCACTTGATCGTGGTGCCGGACAACCACGCGCTGCTGGGGCGCACCAATATCCGCCTGGAAGACCTGGCCGAGTTCCCGCTGATTACCTACGACGTGGGCTTCACCGGCCGCGGCCACCTGGACGACGCCTTCGCGCGCGCCGGCGTGCGTCCGGACATCGTGCTCACGGCCATGGATTCGGACGTCATCAAGCAGTACGTGTCGCTGGGGCTGGGCGTGGGCATCGTGGCCTCGATGGCCTTCGACCACGGGCGCGACAAGGGCCTGCGCGCGGTGGAAGCGTCGCACCTGTTCGCGGCCAACACCACGCGCCTGGCGGTGCGGCGCGGCGCCTACCTGCGCACCTACGCGCAGGAGTTCATCTTGCAATTCGCGCCCGAGCTGCGCCGCAGCGATATCGAAGTAGCCCTTGCTGGCGCTGAGGCCGCGTAAAGACAGACGTTTGTTGCGGCGGAAAGACAGGGCAGCTATTTTTCCGCCAGCATTGCTATTTAGACATATACTGAGACGCACTGTTAGCCGCACTGCACCGATTTTTGAAACATTGTTTTAAACTTCAGGGAGCGCCAAATGGGGATCGGTAACTGGAAGATAGGCACGCGCCTGGCCGGCGGACTCGGAGTGTCGCTGGTGTTCATGGTGGGCATGTCGGTGGTAGGCATCGGCAACCTCGGCAAGCTCAACGACGGCACCGACGACCTGGCGGCCGACAAGGTGCCCAAGGTGATCGAAGCCTACGAAGCGGTGGGCGGCGTGAACGACATCGCGCGCGCCATGCGCAACGCCATGCTGTCCACCGACCCGGAAACCGTGGGCAAGGAACTCAAGCGGGTGGAAGACAGGAAGGCGGAAATCGCCGGCCGCCTCGACACACTGTCCAAGCTGATTTCGGACGACACCGATGCCGGCAGCAAGGCCAAGCTGAAGGCGGTGCTGGCGGCGCGCGAACGCTATGACGTGGTGCAGACGGCCTTTATCGCCAAGTCGGCCGATACTGCCAAGCGCGACGAGAATGTGGTCTATCTGCTGACCACGGTGCGCAAGGAACAGACCGCCTATCTCAATTCCCTGACCGACCTGGTCAAATATCAAACCGAGGCAGTAGCCAAGGCCGGCACCGAGGCCAAGGCGGCCTATGTCGGCGCGCGCAACATGATGATGGCATTGACGGTGATTGCGGCCGCGCTGGCCGCCGCCGTGGTGTACTGGATCACGCGCAGCATCACCCATCCGCTGAACCGCGCGGTGGGGGTGGCCGAGGCGGTCGCCAGCGGCGACCTGACCCAGCGCATCGAGTGCGACACGGCCGACGAAACCGGGCAGCTGCTGCGCGCGCTGAAGAATATGAACGAGAGCCTGGCGCGCACCGTGGGCCGGGTGCGTTCGGGGTCGGACACCATCTCCACCGCGTCCAGCGAGATCGCCAGCGGCAACCTGGACCTGTCTTCGCGCACCGAGCAGCAGGCTTCCAGCCTGGAGGAAACCGCCTCCTCGATGGAGGAGCTGACCTCGACCGTGACGCAGAACGCCGAGAATGCGCGCCAGGCAACCACGCTGGTGGTGTCGGCTTCCGAGTTCGCCACCAAGGGCGGCAAGGTGGTGGGCGAAGTGGTGGCCACCATGGGCGCCATCAAGGAGAGCTCAAACAAGATCGTGGACATTATCGGCGTCATCGACGGCATCGCGTTCCAGACCAACATCCTGGCCCTGAACGCGGCGGTGGAGGCGGCGCGCGCGGGCGAGCAGGGCAGGGGCTTCGCGGTGGTGGCCTCCGAGGTGCGCAACCTGGCGCAGCGCTCGGCGGCGGCCGCCAGGGAGATCAAGG
>NZ_BAAKJE010000092.1:0-2947 GCF_059704565.1 Massilia sp. NBRC 108631 | reverse complement strand
CGTTCGACTTGCATGTGTAAAGCATGCCGCCAGCGTTCAATCTGAGCCAGGATCAAACTCTTCAGTTCAATCTCTGTTTAAAGTCATTGCTGACTTGGTCGCTCACTCAAAATACTGACGATTCCTTCTTGCGAAGGTCACGTTTAATATATTGTGCGAGCGTTTAATAATTTGAGCTAAGAGGCTTGCGCCTCCGGCATCATCATCAAACGCCCACACTTATCGACTGTTAATTTTTAAAGAATTCTGCGTTGTTGCTGAAGCGTTTTGTTCAGCAGCAGAGAAGGAAGATTATGGGGCTTTTCGCTTCATCCGTCAACCCCTGTTTTTTTCCTTCATCCTGCGCTGCGGATGTTCAGCAGCGCGGGGACGGAATTATAGCCGCCCCCGCCCGGCAATTGCAAGACTAATTTTCCGTCAGCACTTTATGCTTGTAGCCTGCGTCGGTGCGGATCTGCGTGTCCGTGAATGGCAACCGGAAAAGCGCTTTGCGTCCGTACAGCGGCAGCTGGTCCGCATAGTGCGCAGACTTCGGATCGACCGACTGGCCGTAGACCAGCAAGCCCTTGGCCACCGGACCGGCCTGGTCGAAGCCCACCACCTGCACATAGCTGGTCCCCCAGTTGACGTTGGTATAGCCCGTAGCCTTCAGCTCCCCATCCATATTGATGGAATTGTAGGACCCATCGATGTCGCCAATACCGCCATGCAGCGGATAACGCTTACCGTTGCGGATCTCATTCTGGTAATCGCCAAGTCGGCCATACAGGGGCACGCCCTGTGCATTCAGCTTGGCCACGGCCGTGCGCAGCGCGTCCAGCATGGCCGGCTTGGCTGCGGCGGCCAGGCCGCGCGGAGTATTAACCGGGTCGGCAGCGTCGAACGGCACGGCCCACTTGTCCGGGATGCCGGCAGCCACATTCCAGAACTCTCGGAACAGCACCGCGCCCCGGCTATCGAGATCGACCTTACGGTCCCATATCATCAGCACCGCGCACGCCAGCAGCAGGTTCCGGTCGTTCGATGCCAGGCAGGCCGGCAGCAGCTCGGGCAGGACCAGCTCGGCGGCATGCACGCGGTTGGCAAACATCAGGCGCTGCAAGTCGTCGGTATTCAGGAAGCGCTCCTGGGTCAGCGCGGATTCCAGCTGCTTGAAGCCGATGCGCGTACGCAGTGTCTGCTCCACATCCGTCGAGCCGTACAGCGGCGAGTATCCATAAGGTGCGGGACCGGTGAGGAATTCGCGCGCATTGCTGAGCCAGTAGGCATCATTGGAATTGGCCACGTAATCCTGGCGCTCCTGCGCCGGCATATTGGCGCCGCCAAAAATCCCAGCGGGCGTGTCCGGATCCTGGCCCCATGCGCACTCGCTGCGCGCGCCGTCGAAGCCGACCAGGGCCGGTAACACCATGCAATCCGACAGGAATTTGTCCGCGCCCATATGCGGCACGGCACTGCCGTCCATGTACAGCGTGTTACCGTCCCGGTCCGCCGCTATCGTGTTCACCCACGGCAAGCCAGCGATGGCGTTGAGGCTACTCTTCACCGCTGCGACGTTGGACGCCTTGCCGATGGCCAGCCACTGCCGCACCAGGCGCGTATTGTTGCGGTTGGCGTCGCCCAGCACGAAGGCGGTAGTGGCGGTCCAGTCCACCCCCGCGTCCGGCATAACAATGACCGCGCCCTGCTTGCTGAAGTAGAAGGTCTTCTGCCTGGATGCCAGTGTGCCATCAGTCTGCAGGCTGTCGACCGACACGGTGCGCGAAGTCATCTTGAGCGGCGCGCCGTCATAGAAATATGTGGTGCCGGTGGGATCGGCAGGGTCCAGGTCGAGCTTGAAGGTAGTGAAATGCACCGCCTTGGTCACAGTATGGGTCCAGGCCATGTCCTTGTTGAAGCCGATGACCACGGCGGGCATGCCGCCCAGGCTGGCGCCCATGGCATCGTACTTTCCCGGCACTGTCAGGTGGATCTGGTAGAAACGGTCCGCGCTGTTCCATGGATAGTGGGGATTACCGAGCAGCAGCCCCCGTCCGTTGGCGCTGGCATCTTTGCCGATCGCGACACCGTTGCTGCCCACTCCGGCAGGCATACCCATCGGGATTTTACGGCTGGCCGGCGCCATGGTCTTGGCCAGGACAACAGCGGCCGACGGTTCGCGCGCGGCGGCGACAATTGCGCCGGCAAACGCTTCACCGGTGGCATGCAGCGCTTTTTCAGCGATCAGCAAATACATGTCATCCAGGCTCATGGGCTTGACCCAGGCGGCGCCTTTGCAGGCGGCGGGCAACGTGGCGGCGCGGTCACGCAGGTAGCGGTTATAGCCGGCCACGTAGCCGGTCAGGACATCGCGCACTTCCTGGGTGCTGGCAGCATAGCCGGCACGCAGTTGCTCCAGATCGAGATAACCTTTGAAGAAGAAGTCGCTGTCCTCATTGCGCAGGTCGATGAAATCAAGCGCCGCTCCGTATTCCCCGTTCTTCGGTTTGGTGGCGTGCAGGTCGGGGCCGAAATAACGCGAGCGCTCGCCGCGCACTGTCAGCAGCGTGTCGGCCAGCATGCAAACATTGTCTTCTGCGTAGGCGTAAGCCAGCCCGTAGCCCAAACTGCGGAAATCCGCCGCCTTGACGTGCACCACACCGTAGCTGGTGCGCGTGACGTCGCTGCGAAAGGACTCCGCCGCCACGCCAGTTGTCACCATTGCAGCCGCCAGCAGCCCGATTGCCCGTGTTCGCATGTCAACTCCTTTGCTAATTGATATTGTAAAAATCTTATCAGATAACAAAAGGATAATAGTTGTTTTTTCGGCTGCAAACGCAAAAAAGCCCCACCAGATCACTGGAGGGGCTTTTTCATATAACTAGCCTGACGATAACCTACTTTCACACTGGTTGCAGCACTATCATCGGCGCAAAATCGTTTCACGGTCCTGTTCGGGATGGGAAGG
>NZ_BAAKJE010000091.1:0-221 GCF_059704565.1 Massilia sp. NBRC 108631 | reverse complement strand
GCTGCAGCAGCGAGTAAGTACCTGAAGAGCCGCAGCACAGGTGGCTGTCGGCGCACAGCCTCACATCCACACCGACCGCGCGCAGCAGTCCTTCCACCTTGCCACGGATCTGCTGCCCGTGCTGCAGGGTGCAAGGCGGATGGAAGGCCACCCGCTCGGCGATGCGGCCCCGCATGCGTTGCGCCAGCTCCGCCTCGAACTCCGGCATCACCTCGCTCAGG
>NZ_BAAKJE010000090.1:0-25593 GCF_059704565.1 Massilia sp. NBRC 108631 | reverse complement strand
GGCGGGGCAGATCCAGATGGCGGTTGCTGGCGTTGTTTCACTCTATAAGCGAACTCAGCCGCACACTCGGGGTCTGACCCCGAAGTGGGGGAAATGCGGCTCAGAGCGCTTGTAGGATTAGGATGAAGGGGTAGGAAAAGGCGTCGTGGGGCTGAAGCGGTCGAGCATGAAGGCGATGAAGGTGGTGAGCTTGGGCGTGGGCTGGCGGTCGCGGGAGTAGACCAGGTGCATGGGGCGCGCCGCCGGGACGTGGTCGTGCAGCACCGGTACCAGGCGGCCGGCGGCGATGTCTTGCGCCAGCAGGATTTCGGCCTGCATCACGATGCCGAAGCCGCGCAACGCTGCGATCCGCAAGGCTTGGCCGTTGTTGGAGCGGAAGCGGCTTTCGCGCACCTTGCCGGCGCCGGGCTGGCCTTTCAGGCGCCAGCGCACCTGGTGCGTCCATTGCATGAAGTCCAGGCATTCGTGCTGCGCCAGGTCTTCCGGCGTGCGCGGCGTGCCGGCCCGCGCCAGGTAGGCGGGCGAAGCGCAGATCACCATGCCGTAGGGCCGCAGCGCGCGCGCCACCAGCCCCGAGTCTTCCAGCACGCCGATGCGGATCGCGGCGTCGTAGCCTTCTTCCACAATGTCGACCATGCGGTCGTTCAGGTTCAGCTCCAGGCTGACCTCGGGGTGCAGCGCCAGGTACTCGGTCATGGCGGGGCTGACCCATTCGCTGCCGAACGATACCGGCGCCGTAATCTTCAGCTTGCCGCGCGGGACGGCGCGCATCGCTTCGGCGCCCGATTCGGCCGCGCTGATCTGCGCCAGGATGGCCCTGCACTGGTCGGCGTACTGGCGGCCGATCTCGGTCAGGCTCTGGCGCCGCGTGGTGCGCGCCAGCAGGGCGGCGCCCAGCCGTTCTTCCAGTGCGCGGATGTGCTTGCCGACCATCACGGGCGAGATGCCGAAGGCCTCGGCGGCGGCCGTGAAACTGCCGCGCTCGACCACCGCGACGAAGACTTCCATGCTGCGCAGCTTGTCCATATTGCTAACTTCCGATTAGTAATGTTGTTCATTCTAGTGCATTTATTCCTGGCGTGAAGGTGGCCATACTGGCTGCACTTACCAACACTACAGGAGAACCAGCATGAAAATCATCGTCATCGGCGCAACCGGCACCGTGGGCAAGGCAGTGGCGGAGCAGCTCGGCCAGCGCCACGAGATCGTCGCTGTCGGCAGCAGCAGCGGGCAGTATCGCGCGGACATTGCCGACATCGGCCAGGTGCGCGCCGTGTTCGCGCAAATCGCTGCAGCGCACGGCAGGGTGGATGCGGTGGTGGTGGCGGCCGGACGGCTGGCTTTTGCGCCGCTGGCCGAATTCACGCCGGAGCAGTTCCGCGTGGGCCTGGAGAGCAAGCTGATGGGGCAGGTGAACGCGGCGCAGGTGGCGCAGGAGTTCCTCGCCGACGGCGGCTCCATCACGCTCACCAGCGGCATCGTGGCGCACCAGCCGATCCGCAACGGCGCCAGCGCCGCCATGGTCAATGCGGCGGTCGAGGGCTATGCGCGCGGCGCGGCCATCGAGCTGCCGCGCGGGATCCGCATCAACGTGGTCAGCCCGACCCTGCTGACGGAATCGCTGGACAGCTACGGGCCCTTCTTCCCCGGCTTCGAGACCGCGCCCGCCAGCCGCGTGGCGCTGGCCTACAGCCGCAGCGTGGAGGGCGCGCAGACCGGGCAGGTGTACAAGGTCTGGTGATCGGTTATACCATGGGCGCTTTCCGATCAACCATCGCAAAGTCCCCATGAAAAATATCCTGATTCCTCTGGTGCTGGCCTTCGCGGGCAGCGCTGCCACCGCAGCGCCCGCGAGCGTCGATGAACTGAACAAGATGGCCAGACGCTTTGCGCCGGTCGAGCTGAAGGCCGATACGTCCAGGCTGTCGGCCGGCGACAAGCAGGCCATCGTCAAGCTGATCGAGGCGGCCAAGGTCGTCGACGTGCTGCAGTTGCGCCAGCGCTGGGAGGGCAACGAGGCGCTGTGGTCCGCGCTGCAAAAGGACGCGACGCCGCTGGGCAAGGCGCGGCTGGACTACTTCTGGCTCAACAAGGGGCCGTGGTCCATCCTGGATGGCAACGTGTCCTTCCTGCCGGCCGACGTGGCAGGCATCAAGGTCCCGCAGAAGAAGCCGGAAGCGGCCAACTTCTATCCGTCCGGCGCCGGCAAGGCGGCCATCGAGGCGTGGATCAACAGCCTGTCGGGTGCGGACAAGGAGCAGGCGCAGTGGTTCTTCACCACCATCCGTGCCGACGCGGCCGGCCAATTCAAGACCGTGAAGTATTCGGAGGAATACAAGCCGGAACTGGAAAAGCTGGCCGCGCTGCTGCGCGAGGCGGCCGCCGCCACCGGCAACGTGTCGTTGAAAAAATTCCTCGCCTTGCGCGCGGACGCCTTCCTGTCGAACGACTATCTGGCGTCCGACTTCGCGTGGATGGACCTCGATTCGCCGGTCGATGTCACCATCGGCCCGTACGAGACCTACAACGACGAGCTGTTCGGCTACAAGGCTGCCTTTGAGGCTTACGTGAGCATCCGCGACCAGAAGGAAACCGAGAAGCTGAACTTCTTCGCGCAGCACATGCAGGAGCTGGAGGACAACCTGCCGCTGGACCCGCAGTACCGCAATCCGAAAGTCGGCGCGCTGGCGCCCATGGTGGTGGTAAACCAGGTCTACGGCGCCGGCGACGGCAACATGGGCGTGCAGACCGCCGCCTACAACCTGCCGAACGACGAGCGCATCATCAGCCAGCGCGGATCCAAGCGGGTGATGCTGAAGAATGTGCAGGAGGCGAAATTCAACTCCACGCTGACGCCGATCTCGAAGCTGGTGCTGAAGCCGGCGGACCAGAAGGACGTCGATTTCGATTCCTTCTTCACCCATATCCTGGCGCATGAAATCATGCACGGCCTGGGCCCGCACGCGACCAAGGTGAACGGCGTGGCGTCCACGCCGCGCCAGGATCTGAAGGAAACCTATTCCACCATCGAGGAGGCCAAGGCGGACATCACCGGCCTGTACGCGCTGATGCACATGATGGACAAGGGCCAGTTGCAAAGCACGCTGGGCCAGGGCGAGGCGGCCGAACGCAAACTGTACACCACCTTCCTGGCGTCGGCCTTCCGCACGCTGCATTTCGGCCTGACCAGCTCCCACGCGCGCGGCATGGCGATCCAGGTCAACTACCTGCTGGACAAGGGGGCCTTTGTGTCGCACGGCGGCGGCATCTTCTCGGTGGACTTCAAGAAGATCAAGCAGGCGGTGCTGGACCTGGACCGCGAGTTCCTGACCATCGAGGCCACCGGCGACTACGCCCGCGCCAAGGACATGATGGCCAGGTACGTGGTGATCCGCCCCGAAGTGCAGCAGGCCCTGGACAAGATGAAGACGGTGCCGAACGATATCCGCCCGGCTTTCAGCACGGCCAAAGCCTTGCTGAAAAAATAAGGCGGCACTGCGGCGGGGCGTTCCCGGCTTCGACCCGCCGCAGCCTCTCTCTTGGTCGGCAAGCAGGAATGTCCGGTCCGTGTTAAATTTTCCCGTTATTTCCAATAGTCAATAACAGTAACCGGGATACCAACATGGACATCGAAAGCAGCAAAATCAGCACGCGCCTGGCGACCGGCTTCGGCCTGGTTTTCCTCCTCCTCATCATCGTCACCGCGCTGGGCATCAACCGGGTGCAGAAGATCGACACCATCCTCACCAATATCAGCGACGTGAACAACGTCAAGCAGCGCTACGCGATCAACTTCCGCGGCAGCGTGCATGACCGTTCCATCGCGCTGCGCGACGTGGTGCTGGCGGCCGACGCCGGCGCGGCCGCGCCGCACATCGAGCAGATCAAGACGCTGGCCGACAACTACGCCAAGTCGGCCGCGCCGCTGGACCAGATCATCTCGGCCGGCAAGAACGTCACGCCGGAAGAGAAGAGCGCGCTGGAGGGCATCAAGGCCAGCGAGGCCAAGGCCCAGCCGCTGATCGCCAAGGTGATCGCGCTGCGCAGCGCCGACCAGCTGGCGGAAGCGACCGCCCTGCTGCAGCAGCAGGCCGCGCCGGCCTTCGTCGAGTGGCTGGCGTCGGTCAACAAGCTGATCGACCTGGAAGAAAAAATGAGCATGGAGCAGGCCAACAGCGCCACCAGCGTGGCGCGCAGCTTCTTCGTGTTCATGGTGGTGCTGTGCCTGATCGCCATCGGCGTGGGCGTGGCGGCGGCCTGGTTCATCAGCCGCGGCCTGCTGCGCCAGCTGGGCGGCGAGCCGGAGTACGCGGCCTCCATTGTGGCCTGCATCGCGTCCGGCAACCTGGCGGTGAAGATCGACACCAAGCCGGGCGACAACAGCAGCCTGCTGCACGCCATGCAGGGCATGCGCGACAGCCTGGTCAACATCGTCAGCCAGGTGCGCGCGGGCACGCAGACCATCGCCACCAACTCGCGCGAAATCGCGGCCGGCAATATGGACCTGTCCAGCCGCACCGAACAGCAAGCGGCCAACATCGAGGAGACCGCCTCGTCGATGGAGCAGCTGACCGGCACCGTCAAGCAGAACTCGGACCACGCCCACCAGGCCAACCAGCTGGCGCTGTCGGCCTCCGAAGTGGCGGTCAAGGGCGGCGCGGTGGTCAACCAGGTGGTGCACACCATGGCGTCGATCAACGAATCGTCCAAGAAGATCGTGGACATTATCGGCGTCATCGACAGCATCGCCTTCCAGACCAACATCCTGGCGCTGAACGCGGCTGTCGAGGCGGCGCGCGCGGGCGAGCAGGGCAGGGGCTTTGCCGTGGTGGCCACCGAAGTGCGCAACCTGGCGCAGCGCTCGGCCGGCGCCGCGAAGGAGATCAAGAGCCTGATCGACGACTCGGTGGAGAAAGTGGACGCCGGCGCCAAGCTGGTGGACCAGGCCGGCGCGACCATGCAGGACATCGTCAACAGCGTCAAGCGCGTGACCGACATCATGGGCGAGATTTCCACCGCCAGCGCGGAGCAGACCTCGGGCATCGAGCAGGTAAACGAAGCGGTGGGCAAAATGGACCAGGTGGTGCAGCAGAATGCCGCGCTGGTGGAGCAGGCCGCCGCTGCCGCCTCGTCGCTGCAGGACCAGGCCGGCAACCTGTCGGAAGTGGTCAGCATCTTCAAGCTGGACGAGTCCAGGCTGCCGGCCCTGGCCGCCCCGCCGGCCGCGCGCCCCGCCGCCAGCGTCAGCCCTGCGGCTGGCCGTGCCGCGCCCGCCCCGCGCGCCGCAGCGCTGCCTGCCGCAAAGCCGGATGCCAAGCCTGCTCCCAAGAAAGCCGCCGCCAGCGCGGGCCCGGACGACGGCTGGGAAGAGTTTTAAAAAAGCGACAATTTTTTGTTTGGCAAATATGCCATTTCACCAAGCAAATATTTTGTAACAGCTGTTACGAGTTGACTTGCGGCATGTATTATTCCCTTCAGAGGGGTAAAAACATGCCTAAAGTCATCTTGCCAATTTTGTCCGCCGCGCTGCTGTCCTTGCCGGCCTTTGCTGCGGCCGCGCAGCTCACCGATGTGGAGTCGCGCTGGCTGCAGGCGGGCGCTTCCGTGCTGGCGTATGCCAAGCAGCAGCAGCTCCCGATCGATATCATCGTGCAGCCGCAAGCCCAGCCGGGCGCGGTGCCGCTGGCCATGGGCTTCGACGGCGGCCGCTGCAAACTGGTGCTGACCATGCGCGGCAACCCTGCTGCGGAAGACGTGCTGCGGACCGTTCCTGCCGCGCAGCGCGCCTTGATGATAGAGGCCATGACGGCGCACGAAGTGGCGCATTGCTGGCGCTACGCGCAGGGCGCCTGGCACTCGGTGCCGAGCGGCTTCCAGGAGCGCACGGCGGACGCGGCCCAGCCTCCCGAAATCCAGAAACTGACCCAGGAGCTGCGCGAGACGCGCCGCGAAGAGGGCTTTGCCGACCTGGTGGCGCTGGCATGGATGCAGCGCAGCCATCCCGGCCAGTATGCCCAGGTCTACAGCTGGCTGCAGCAAGTGCGCGCGGCGCAGCCCGATAGTCACGTGTCGCATGATACCGAGGCCTGGCTGGCGCTGGCGTCCAATGGCGCCGCGTTCGCGGACGGCGCCACGCCGTTCGAGCAAGCCCGTTCCTTGTGGAAGCAGGGCTTGCAAGCGACGGAGTAGGCTGTATCGGCCCCCGCCGATTTGATGAGTCTTGTGTTGGTTAGCGTACAGAGTGGATTTCGCCACGGGCGTTTAATCACTAGGCCAACCATCACTTAGGGGGACCTATCATGAACAAATTCGTAATCCTTGCACTGGCCGGCGCCATCAGCAGTGGCTATGCCATTGCCGACAACGATCCTGCTGCCTACAAATCCATGAAAGACAAGGCTGCCGCCGACTACAAGGCAGCCAAGGCGCAATGTGGCAGCCTGAAAGGCAACGCCAAGGACATCTGCCAGGAAGAGGCGAAAGTGGCCAAGGCCAAAGCCGAAGCCGACGCTGTGGCCCAGCACAAATCCGACGCCAAGGACATCCGCAAGGCCCGCGAAGATGTGGCCGACGCCGAGTATGAACTGGCCAAGGAAAAATGCGACGACATGACCGGCAACGCCAAGAGCGCTTGCAAGCATGACGCCAAGGCTGCCAAGGACACGGCCATCGCCGACGCCCGCCGTGCCGACCCCACGCCGACCGTAGCCGAGCGCACCGCCGCCGCCACCGATACCATGCGCGACCGCACCGCCGCCACCACCGACACCATGCGCGACCGCACGGCCGCCACCACCACCACGGCCGCCGACAGCACCCGCAACGCCACCGCCGCCGCCGGCGACGCTGTCAGCGACACCGTCATCACCACCAAGGTGAAAGCCGACCTGGCTGCCGATCCCGGCGTGAAGGCCATGGACGTGCACGTGGAAACCGTGAAGGGCGTGGTCATGCTGAGCGGCTTCGTGCCTTCCAAGGCGGAGGCCGATAAAGCCGTGCAGCTGGCCCGCGGCGTGAAGGGCGTGGCCGAAGTGAAAAGCTCCATCCAGGTGAAAAACACCAAATAACGGAAGCGGACCGGGATGGGCCCGCCGGGCCGTTCCGCCGCGCCATCCAGCCCGCGCCTGCGCGGGCTTTTCTTTGCTTGCTTAAATTATGATCATAATTTAAAATCCGGTGGAATGCAGCATTGATTAACATTCCAAGAGGCAACTTATGTTCGCTCAACCCCTTTCCGCCTGGCTCGCGCGCCGTGGCTGGCACTATTCCTGGGTCATCGTCGCCCTCACTTTCTTTACCGCGCTGACCTCGTCGGCCGCGCTCGGCCTGCCGGGTGCGCTGCTGCAGCCGCTCAGCAAGGAGTTCGGCTGGGACGTGGAGCAGATTTCGTCCGCGCTGGCGATCCGCTTCGCACTGTTCGGCCTGATGGGACCGTTCGCCGCCATCCTGATGGAGCGCTTCGGCCTGCGCAACGTGGTGGTCACGGCGCTGGGCCTGGTGGCCGCCGGCTTGCTGCTGGCCACCCGCATGAGCCAGTTCTGGCACCTGGTGGCGCTGTGGGGCGTGATGCTGGGCGTAGGCTCGGGCATGACGGCGCTGGTGCTGAGCGCGGTGGTGGCCAACCGCTGGTTTGAAACGCGGCGCGGCCTGATCATCGGCTTGCTGACGGCCAGTTCGGCCACCGGCCAGCTGGTGTTCCTGCCGCTGGGCGCCTGGCTGATCGAGCATTATGGCTGGCGCATGGCGCTGCTGCCGGTGTTCTTCGCCTGTTCGCTGGTGGCCGTGGCGGCCTTCTTGCTGATGCGTAACCGGCCATCGGACCTCGGCCTGCTGCCGTTCGGCATGGATCCGGCCGCCGCCGCTGCCGCCGCGCCGGCTGCCGCGCCGATGAAAATCACTTTCGGCACGCCGTTCGCCGTGCTGCGCAGCGTGTCCGGCAACCGCACCTTCTGGATACTGTTCGGCACCTTCTTCATCTGCGGCCTGAGCACCAACGGCCTGATCCAGACCCACTTCATTTCGCTGTGCGGCGACGCCGGCCTGTCGGCCGTGCCGGCCGCCTCGGTGCTGGCCATGATGGGGGCGTTCGACCTGATCGGCACCATCGCCTCCGGCTGGCTGTCGGACCGCTACGACAACCGCAAGCTGCTGTTCTGGTATTACGGCCTGCGCGGCCTGTCGCTGCTGTGGCTGCCGTATTCGGACTTCACGCTGTACGGGCTGTCGCTGTTCGCCATGTTCTATGGCCTGGACTGGATTGCCACCGTGCCGCCTACCGTCAAGCTGGTGGGCGCCACTTTCGGCAAGGAGCGTGCGGGCATGGTGTTCGGCTGGGTGTTTGCCGGCCACCAGCTGGGCGCGGCCGTGGCGGCGTACGGCGCGGGCCGGGTACGGACCTTGTGGTTCACCTACAACCCGGCGCTGTTCGCGGCGGGCGCGGCCTGCCTGGCGGCGGCGCTGCTGGTGCTGGCGATACGGCGGCAGCAGGCTGCCGCGGCTGCGGTACCGGTGAAGGCGGCCGCATAAAGCTGCGGGGTATCAGTTCGAGCCGGAGACCTGGTGCAGCGCTGCCTCGGCCTGGCGCACCGGGCTGTGCTTGGCGGCAGGGTAGCTGCGGTCGGCCATCAGGTTCTCCCAGAAATCGCGTTCCACGCGGTTGGCCGCCAGCTTGCCGTAGGGTTGGCCGTTGCTTTGCGCTACGGTTGCCTTCACCCAGGCTTCGTGCCGCGCCTTGACCAGCTGGTAGTCGTGTGCGGAAGCCATCATGTCGTCCACCCCCTGGCGCTGGGCGGTGGCGACGCGGAAGCAGGCGCGCCACTCGCGCAGGGCTTTTTCCACCAGGCGCACGCTCTCCAGCGTGGTGGAGCGGACGGGAAAGTTCGGCTGCGCGCAAGGCGATTTTTGCTGGGGATCGATTTCCGCGCCGTGGGCGGCTTGGGCAAAAACCAGGAACAAGGCAGCGTACAGCTGTTTCATTGGGTTTCCCGCAGTAGTGAACTTGCACTTATTGTAACTTGCTCAAAGGGAAGTAGTATATATTTTTGTAACTTTTTTGCCACAGCGAATCTGCGTGGTGCTGTGGCTGTTTCGTCTCTATACTGTGGGAACAACAACAGTGGTGGAGACGCATACATGAGCCGGACCGGTCTTTTCGCGATAGTGTGCCTGCTGCAGCCTGTGCTGGCGGCGGCGCAAGCCGATTATCCGAACACGTCCGCCATGGGCAGCATGGCCGACCGCAAATCGGCCTGGTACCGCCAGTGCCTGAGCGTGCAGCATGTGCAGCCGCCCGCGCGCGAGCTGCCGCCGCCGGGTTCCCTGCACGGGCTGCGCGGCTGCGGCGCCGAAAATCTGTATTACGACACCCGCGCCCGCCCCGGCGCCTCGCCGGCCGACTGGGACAAGGTGCGCCACTGCGCTTACGCCGAGAGCGACGCCAGCGTGCTGATGATGCTGTATGCCAACGGCTATGGCGTGTCGCGCAATGACGGCCTGGCGGTCCGTTACGCCTGTTCGCTGGCGGCCGCGCCGGCCGAAATGGACGGCCGCGTGGCCCACCTGAACGAGCGCATGCAGCACCACGAAGCGCAGCCTTTCGACCAGTGCGACGACATCACCAGCGGTTTCATGGGCAGCCATTGCGCGGCCATCGAGGAAAGGCTGGGCAGCAAGGAGCGCAGCGGCAAGCTGGCGGCGCTGATGAAATCATGGCAGCCGGGACAGCAGGCCGCCGCCGCCAGGCTGCAGCAGGCGCTGGAGCAGTTCGCAGCGCGCCGCGCCGACCAGGAGACCGACATGAGCGGCACCCTGCGCGGCGCGCTGGCCATCGAGGCGCGCGCCGTGGAAATGGATCTGTTCGCGCACGATGTGCGGGACGCGGAACGGGGCAAGCTGCCGCGCTACTCCGAGCAGCAGTACCAGCAGCTGGACAAGAAACTGAACCAGGTCTACCAGCGCCTGATGCAGCATCCGCAGCAGGAGGGCGCACCTGCCCTGGGGCATGGCACGGTGACGAAGGAGGGGGTGACGCTCACGCAGCGCGCCTGGCTGGCGTACCGCGACGCCTGGGTGGCGCTGGGCGCGGCGCGCTACCCGGGGGTGGCGCCGCACGCGTGGAAGGCGCTGCTGACGCAGCGCCGCATCGAACAGCTGGAAGAGTTCGAGTCCTGAGCGCCGCCTGGGCGGGGAGCGCTTATTTCAGGTACTTCGCCAGCCAGCCGTGCACTTCGTTGTAGAAGTAGCGGCTGTTTTCCCCTTTCAGCACCCAGTGGTTTTCGTCCGGGAACACCACCAGCTTGCTGGGCGTGTTCAGGCGCTGCTGCGCGGCAAAGTTCATCAGCGCGTTGTTGACCGGCACGCGGTAGTCCAGCTCGCCCACCGTGATCAGGATGGGGGTCTTGAAGCCGGTGCCCTTTTCGTGATTCCCGGCCTGCATGATCGGGCTCTGGTCGCGCCACACCGGCAAGTTGCCCCACACCGGGCCGCCGCTGTTGACTTCGCGGCCGTACACGCTGTCGCTGGTGCCCCATTGCATCACCAGGTCCATCTCGCCGGCGTGCGACACGATGGCCTTGTAGCGCGTGGTGGTGGCCTGCAGCCAGTTGGCCAGGTGGCCGCCGTAGCTGGCGCCGCCGGCGGCCAGCTTGCTGCCATCGATGAAGCTGTACTTCTTGATGGCCTCGTCCACCGCCTGGTTGATCTCGTCGCCCGGGCCTTTCAGCGGATCGAACTGGATCGAGCGGGCGAATTCCTCGCCGTAGCCGGTGGAGCCCTTGTAGTCGGTCAGCAGCACGATGTAGCCCGGCTTGGCCAGCAGGTGGTAGTTCCAGCGCAGCACGAACTGGTCGCGCCACATATTGGCGGCGCCGCCGTGGATCACGGCGAACAGCGGATACTTCTGGTTGGGGTCGAAGTTGGCCGGCTTGACGATCATGTTGTGGATCTGGCGGCCATCCGGCGTCTTGAACCAGAAGTGCTCGGGCGCCTGCCAGTCGATGCCGGCGGCTTTCTCCACGTTGAAGGAGGTCAGGCGCTTGGGGGCCTTGCCATGGAAGGCAAACACCTCCGGCGGATTGATGGCCGATTCCCACACGCCCACCAGCGCGGTGCCGCCCGCGTTCAGCGAGTTGATGCTGCCGGTTGGGGCCGACGCTTCCGCCTTCACTTCGCCGCCCGCGTAGCCGATCGAGTGCAGCTGCTCCAGGCCGGCGTGCTCGAAGGTGAAGTAGATGCGCTTGCCGTCCGCCGGCAGCGCGTAGCGCGACACCGAGCGGTCCAGCGCGGCGGTCAGGATTTTCGGCTGCGGGCTGGTCAGCGGCCACGCGAAGCTGGCCAGGCGGTCCAGGTCGTACACCTTGCCTTCGGTTTCGGCTTGGGTCAGGCACAGCAGGGTCTTGCCGTCCGGCGAGAACTTCAGGCTGCTGTAGCTGTGCTTGTCCGCCGTCAGCCGGGTCGCCTCGCCGCCGGTGGCCGGCAGCGAGAAGATCTGGGTGTAGGCCGAGGCGCGCGCCAGTTCGTCGCGGTTGGTCGAGGCGCTGAAGACGACGGCCTTGCCGTCCGGGGTCCAGATCGCGTCCAGCGACTGGCCTTCGTCGCCCTGGCCGCCGCCGAAGCCCGGCATGGCCGCCAGCTTGCTGCCGGACAGGATGTCTTTGGCCTTGGCGCCAATCTGCGCGTCCATCACGAACAGGCGCACCTGCTTGTCGTCCAGCCACTTGTCGAAGAAGCGCGGCGGGAAGGTTTCATAGGCGCGCGCGCTGTACTTGCGGTCCTTGCGTTCCTTGAAGGTTTTCTTGACCGATTCCTCGTCGGTATTGCCGGGAAACAGGTCGCTGACGAACAGGATCTGCTTGCCGTCCGGGCTGAACTTGGGCGAACGCGCGCCCAGCGTCAGGGTGGTCAGGCGCTGGGCCTCGCCGCCGCCGGCCACGTCGATGCGGTAGATCTGGCTGGCTTCGTCGCCGTCGCGCTTGGCCACGAAGATCAGCTGCTTGCTGTCCGGCGACCAGTTCAGGGCGCCTTCGCCGCCCTTGGAAAAGGTCAGGCGGCGCGCGGCGCTGTCGTCGGTGAGGGACTTGATCCACAGGTCGGACCACTGCTCCTTGCTGTCGTAGGCGGTGTCGGTGACGGCGAACACGGCCCACTTGCCGTCCGGGCTGGGCATGGGCGCGCCGACGCGCTTCATCAGCCACACGTCTTCGTGGGTGATGGCGTGCTTGGCGGCGATGCCGGTGCTGGCAGTCGCCGCGGCGGCCGGCGCGGTAGCGTCGGCGGCGTGGGCGGTATGCGCCGCGCCGAAGCCGGCGGTGGCCAGCAGCAGGGCGGTCAGGGGATGGAGCAATCGGGTAGGGGTCATGTGCGAAGTCCGGCTGGTGGATCGAAGCAGTAGATGGTGGGCAAAACCTTGCCCCCTGTCAATCAGCCAATTGTTTCTCCAATGTATCCGTCCAGATCCGATCGGCGGCCGGCTCCGCCTTATTCCTGCAGCGTCCAGACGTATTGCATCTTCATCCAGAGTGCAGCCGGCTTGCCGTCGATGACTGCGGCACTGAATTTGCAAGAGGCAAGGCCGGCCATGGCCGCCAGGTCCAATGCAATATGGCCGCTTGAGCCGGCATTTCGGATGCCTGCCAATTTCCCGTTTTCATCGACGTAGAAGGCGATTGTCACGGTCCCGGTTTCTTCGCGCCGCAGCGAGTGCCGCGGCCAATCCGGCTTGGCGCATTCCTCGGGATTTTGAATTGCGATCATCTTGTCCGGCTTGTTTTTCTTGCCGGTGCCGGTCTCGGGCAGTGGCGGCATGGATGCCAGTGCTGCCAGGGTTTCGGCGTACACAGGGCGCATGGCTTGCAGCGGCGACATGGCGGCGGCCTGCTCATAAAGTTTGCGGGCCTGCCCTTGGTCCGCTGCGAAGGCGTAGGCAACCACCAGTGCCGAGACGGCATCGCTGGTCTTGCCCTGCATGGTGAGTGCCGTCGCCAGGTCGCCCCATAGCTGCGCGTGGATTGGTATCAGGGCGACCGACTCCCGCAGATAACGTTCCGCATCGTGCGGTCTGCCGGCGCTCAAGTAGGCTTGCGCCAGCGTGCGCCGTACGTCGGGCGAGAATTCATCTTTGGCACTGGCTGCTTCCAGCGTGGCGATCAGCGTATCGTCGGCGTTTCCGTGAGGTGGGTCGGATGGGCCAAGGGGCGCGCTGGCGCTGCCGGGTTTGGTAGCGGGCAATAGTGCCGTCTTTCGCAGCTCGGTGGTGAGCTGCAGGGTGGAGACCAGATTGCCTGAACGGGCTGCATCCATGACGGCCGAGATACAAACGTCGCGCGTACTGCATGCGGCTGCGTCAGCGTGAATGGCGCCAGCGGCGCCGATGGCCAGCAACAGCTGTGCAATTGAAACCTGGAATTTCATACGGACCTAAAAAAGAAAGTTAAGCCAGCTTGCGCTGGCGCTGAATGCTCATGAGGATGCCGGCGCCGACACCTAGCGTCATCAGCGCCGTGCCGCCGTAGCTGATGAAGGGCAGCGGCACGCCGACCACCGGGAAGATGCCGCTGACCATGCCGATGTTGATGAAGGCGTAGGTAAAGAAAATCATGGTGACGGCGCCGCCCAGCAGGCGCGCGAACAGCGTGGTGGCGCCGGCCGTGATGGCCAGCCCGCGCGCGATCAGCAGGAAGTACAGGGTCAGCAGCACCGCGATGCCGAGCAGGCCGAATTCCTCGGCGTACACGGAGAAGATGAAATCGGTCGTGCGCTCGGGCACAAAGCCGAGGTGTCCCTGGGTGCCTTGCAGCCAGCCTTTGCCGTCCACGCCGCCCGAACCGATGGCAATGCCGGCCTGCTTGATCTGGAAGCCCTTCCCCAGCGGGTCGGCTTCCGGATCGAGCAGGGTCAGCACGCGCTGGCGCTGGTATTCGTGCAGCATGGGCCAGGCGATGGGGATGCTGGCGGCGCCCGCCACGGCCAGCGCGGCCATGGCCTTCCACGACAGCCCCGCCAGCACGATCACGTAGCCGCCTGCCGCCAGCACCAACAGCGCGGTGCCAAGGTCGGGCTGCTTCATGATCAGGGCGGCTGGCACCAGCAGCAGCAAGGCCGCCACCGCGAAGGTCTTCCAGCGCTTCAGGCTGGCGTACTGGTGGAAGAACCAGGCCAGCATCAGCGGCATGGCGATCTTCATCATCTCGGACGGTTGCATGTCGAAGCCGATATGCAACCAGCGCCGCGAGCCTTTCTTGATCTCGCCCACCATGAACACCGCCAGCAGCAACAGCACGCCGGCCGCGTAGATCGGGGCGGCGTAGCGCATCAGCGTGGGCGGCGGCACGCTGGCCACCGCCCACATGATGCCCAGCGCGATCAGCACATTGCGCAGATGCAGCGCGAAGCGGCCCGGGAAGTCTGCGCCGGCCGAGTACATGGTCAGTACGCCGGTGGCCAGCAGCAACAGAATGCACAGCGTCAGCTGCGGGTCCAGCACGGCGAACAGCGCCTTGAGACGGCGCTGCATTACAGCATGCCTTGCGCGCCGTGCAGCACCTGCAGCCAGACCAGGCGCGCCGCCAGGGCCAGCAGCCCCACCAGCGCGATGGCCGCCAGGATCAGCAGGCGGCGGCGGAAACGGCGGTCTTCGTGTTGTTGCTGGCTCATGCTTGTTCTCTCGTGGAAAGATGCTATTTTAGCATTTCCAGAGCCTGGCAGCGGCCCCGCGCAAACCCTCAGGCAAACCTTTCGCGGTACTCGCTGGGCAGAACGCCCAGTTGTTTCGCGAACGCGCGGCGCAGCTTGTATTCGGTGCCGAAGCCGGACAGCCGCGCCACCTGCTTGATGCTGCAGCCGGCCGCTTCCAGCAGCCTGCACGCGGTTTCCATCCGCACGCGCGCCAGCAGCTGTGCTGGGGAAGTCCCGGTTTCTTCGCGCAGGCGGCGGTGCAGGCTGCGCGCCGACAGCGCCATCGCCTCCGCCATCCGCTCCACATCGATGTCATCCGCCGCGCGCGGCCGCAGCCACGCGGTCAGCCGCTGGGCCAGGCCGCCGCCGCTGGACTGCGCCAGCAGCTCCGCGCTGAACTGGCGCTGCCCGCCGGACCGCTTGTGGTACACCACCAGCCGCTTGGCGGCGCTGACGGCGGCGGCGCGTCCCAGGTCCTCCTCCACCAGGCTCAGGCAAAGGTCGATGCCGGCCGTGATGCCGGCCGACGTGTAGACCGGCCCGTCCTTGATGTAGATGGCGTCGTCCTGCACCTGCACTGCCGGGTATTCGCGGCGCAGGCTGTCCACATCCTGCCAGTGCGTGACGGCGCGGCGGCCCGCCAGCAGGCCCGCTTCGGCCAGCAGGAAGGCGCCGGTGCAGACCGAGGCGCAGCGCCGCGCCACGCGCGCCGCCGCCGTTACCCAGTGCAGCAGCGCGGGCTCGGCCAGCGCCGCGCGCACGCCGCGCCCGCCGGAAACAAGTAGCGTGGCGCCTTGCATGGCGTCAGGCGAGGGCAGCGGCGAGGTCATGACAGCGACGCCGGAGCAGGACGCGACCGGTCCGCCATGCAGCGACAGCAGTTCGATGCGGTAGGCCGGCGGACGGCCGGCGTCGCGGCACTCGTCGTTGGCGGTGGAGAAGACCTGCACCGGGCCGGTGGCGTCCAGCAGCAGAAAGTCGGGGAAGACCAGGAGGCGTACCGTGGCCACAGCGGCAATCGCAGCAGTGTCTGGCAGTTTTTCAACGTTGAATGTCATGAATGCCAAGTCTAGCACGGCTACACTGGCTGGACATTCAATCCCTGGAGTAGTCATGCTGGAACTGAGACCGAGCTGCGAACACTGCAACAAAGACTTGCCGCCGGCGGCGCCGGACGCGCGCATTTGCAGCTACGAATGCACTTTCTGCGCCGCCTGCGTTGACGGCGTGCTGGCCAACGTCTGTCCCAATTGTGGCGGCGGCTTCGAGAAGCGGCCGGTGCGGCCAGCGCGCAACTGGAAGAACAACAACTACCTGGGCAACGATCCGGCGCGCACCGAGCCCAAGCATCGTCCGGTGGACGCGGCGGCGCATGCCCAGTTCGCGGCGCAGTTCAAGGCGCTGTCGCCGGAAGAGCGCTAAGCGCCGGCTTGGGCGCGGCGGCGCCGCACGAACGCCAGCGCAAGCAGGCCGGCGCCCGCGACGGCCGCTGTGCCTGGCCACGCGCGCCAACAGGTCCAGCCCGCCGTGCTTGGCGCTCAGGATTTCACGAAGGAAGCCCCATGCCTATGTCCGTGCCTGTATTCCGTCTGGCGGCATTCCTGCTGGCGGCGGCGTTCCTGCCGGCGGCGGCGCAGCCAAAGCCACAGCCTGCCTGCGAGGCGGAACCGCTCCCGGTCGTGGTGCTGACCGGCGGCCTGCACGCCACCCGTACGCGCGGCAACCGCTTCAATCCCAACTTTGAATCGATGACTTATCTGCTGGCTGACCTGAAGCCGCTGGCGCTGACGGTGGTCACGGACGGCTGCAGCGCCTGGGTCTGCAGCGGGCCTGCGGCGGCAGCCTGCGGCGCGAAGAACTGGACCGTCAGCCAGGGCGCGCGTTCGGCGGCGGGCAGCGTGGCAATGGAGGCGCCCAGCCCGCAGTTCGACGGCAGTTTCCATGTCGGCGCAACCACCGCATCGCCGCCGGCCGTGTCGCCCTGACCGCAGGTCCAGCGCCGCGGCTATTCCTTGGAGGCCGGGGTGATGGACTTGCTGATCTTGCCGGTTTCGTCCAGCATCTGGATTTCAGCCTTGCCGTCTGCGCTCACCAGCAGCAGCATGCGCACCCGGCCCTGCGCGTCCTTCAACTGCAGGGACGATCCCTTTTCCCCGGTGTTGCCCAGCCAGATGCGGTTGGTGCTCAGGCGGCCCTGCTCGGACAGTTTCCGCCAATACGCCTGGCGCTCGGTTGCGGGCAGCTTCTTCGCCTCCTCGCCAAAGCGGCGCACGTCTTCCATCGACGTCGTTTTGAAGTTGGGCACGTCGTTGATCTTGAGCGCCGTCATCTGATGGTTTGCACTGTCGTTGTTCAGCAGTTGTAGCGCCTGATCCTGGCGGAAGCGGTCGAAGGTTAGCGACAGGCCGGACGATACCTTGCCATCGGCGGCAATGCTGCCTTTCTGGATCAGACCGCCGTTTTCGGTGCCTTCCTCGTTAATGAACAGCATGCCCGCAAAGCTGTTGCGGTCGGGGCGGGCGCCTTCCTTGCCTTGTGTGAAGTCGCCGGGGAACTGCGCCATGTTCGAAATCACCATGCGCTTGGTGCCGTCCGGCTCGACGATGTTGATCCTGCCCACGGTGATTTCGTCAAAGTGCTCGTGCCGTGGCGGCTCTTTGGCGCCGGTCAGCATGCACACGGCGGCCAGCGTGCTGGCCATGGTGGTTGCACCTGCTAAAAACGTCCTGATTTGCGACACGTCACATCTCCTTTTTCAGTTATATGGCTTACTTCAATTCGTTTGCTATCACTGCACTGGTCCTGCGCATCCGCCATTCCAGCAATAAGGCCAGTACGCCGCAGAACGCGAACAGGCCGCCGAGGTACTGCAGCACCTTGTTGGCGGGCGAGCGCACATAGCGCACCCCCGCCAGTTCGAACTTGCGCCGTCCGTTCCCGGCGTCTTCGAAAAACACGCTGCCCCGGTCGCCCCAGAATTCCACGGTCATCAGCCGCACCCGGGACGCCTCGAACTCGGCCAGCTGCCGGGCATGCTCTTCGCGGCCGATGGTGTTGGCGGCCAGCTTCAGGTCCTGGATCTGCTTGAACTGGTCAAACACATTGTCTGACTCGTTCTTCAGGATCACGCCCCTGGAAACATATTTGTACTGGTTGTTGGCCGAGAAAATGCCGTCGTTGGCCGCCAGCATCAGCGCGAAGCCCAGTGCGCAGGCAGAGGCCGCGCCGAACAGCCACTTGCGGGCGTCGTGCACGCGCCGCGTCACGCTGCCCTCCAGAAACTGGCTAACCTCCGGGATATGGCGCAGCGAGGAGTGCAGCACCTTGCTGTCGATGCCGTTCAGGAACTCGGCGGGAGTCAGCTCCAGCGCTTTCACGACCGCGCTGAACATGTCCGCCGACGGCTGCGATTTGTCGTTTTCGAGTTTGGACAAGTAGGACTGCTCAATGCCGATCGCCGCCGACAGTTGCGGCTGCGTGAGGTTTTTGTCCGTTCTCAGTTGTTTGAGCCGCTCGCCGAAGTTCATTGATTCCTTACCTTTCTGGGAATGTTATGGGGCATATTCTTGGGGATTCGTGCATGAATTAGAAGATGAATATGCAGGAATATTGCAGAATATGTAATGAATAGGCAAAAATGTGTCGTCACTGCAATAAAGCTAGTAACCGGCAGTGACAATAAGTGAGATTGTTGGTCGCCTGGCGCCGGTAGTATCTGGCAACACCCAGCCGCCAGATCGCCTTTTCTGAAGGAAATTCCATGTCCGAACTAGCCGTCCGCCATGCTCAATACGGGTTGCTTACCCGTGCCGTTTTTGGCCAGATCGTTACCATCACGCTGCGTGACCGCAGTCCGGCCACCCGGCCTGCGCTGCTGGCGGCGGTGCGCGCGCTGGCGCACACGGCGCACGCCGCCGGCGGCAACGCCGGCCTGATCGCCGCCTTCGATCCGGGGCTGTGGGGCAGTTGGCACGACCGCCACATTCCGGTGGAACGGCGCGTACTGGACGCCTTCTCCAAGCTGGCCGACACCGGCGGCGATGTGCTGCTGTATGTGAAAGCGGACAGCGTGTCCGCCGCCGCGCAGCTGCTGGAGGGCGTGCGCGGCGCGCTCGACGCGCTGGCCGCGCAGATCGAGGTGCAGCCTGTGGGCAAGCGGCCGGACGGCAAAGTGATGGCGGGGCGCTACCTGGACGGCATCACCAACCCCAATGACCCGGTCAACCTGGCCTCCGACATCCTGACCGGCGGTGCTTTCCCCGGTGCCTGCTTCGGCTTTACGCAGAAATTCCTGTTCGACTGGGACAGCATCGGCGCCATGCGGCCAGACGCGCAAGACGCCATGCTGGGTCGTAATCCGGCCGGCGCCATCCTGCCGCAGCACGACGCCGATGCGCACATCCACCGGGTCCACATCAAGGACGCCAACGGCGACAACCGCAAGCTGCTGCGCCAGGCGCTGCCGTTCGGCACCGAGGACGGCAGCGCGGCGCGCGAGAAGGGCTTGATGTTTGTGGCCTTCTGCAACGAGCAGCCGCGCTTCGAAGCCATCCTCGGCCACATGATGGGCGACGTGCCGGGCCGCCCGGTGGACCGCCTGATGAGCGTGGTGCAGGGCGTGGCGGGCAGCTACTGGTACGTGCCCAATGCGCAGGAGCTGGACGTGCCGGCGGCCACTATCGACGACGTGCAGGAAGATCCGCATTGGCAGGTGCGCAGCGCCAACGGCTATATGTTCTACAACTCGCAGGATTATCTGCACCAGATGAGCGAAGGGCGCTACATTGGCGGCGATGCACCCGGCCCGCGCATGCTGGCCCTGCTGGGCCGCGCGTTCTCGCACTGGAGCGATGGCTGGCTGGAACGCACGCCGTTCCCGCGCCTGCCGCACCTGTCCACGCTGGCGCCGGCTGCGGACATGGGCAGATCTGTGATGGTGCGCAAGGGCCTGGCCAACCAGGCCACGCTGGGCGGCCTGTTGTCCGACCCGGCATCCGCGCTGGCGCGCGACAACAATCTGCTGCGCATCCATGCCGAGGAACTGGTGGTCGGCGTGCTGCCGGACTTCACGCTGGGCCGGGGCAAGGAAGTGATGCCCTACCTGAGCGAGGAGGAAACCATGGCGGGCTGGCTGGGCGGCCAGGTCAACGAATGGTCGGCCATGGGCCACATCGTACCGGGCTACCAGAAGCTGGTGACGCTGGGCGTGGCAGGGCTGATGCGCGAAATCGGCGCTGCCGCCGACACTGTCGCCGCCAGGCTGCGCCGGCAGCCGGACGACGCGGCCCTGCTGGCGCAGGCCGACTTCCATGCCTCCGCGCTGGCTTCGCTCAGCGGTGTGCAAGCCTACCTGGGCAACTGGGCGCGCGTCGCCGACGCCGCCGCGCCGGCGGGCGCGCAGGGCGACAACCTGCGCGAGGCGGCGCAGCGCCTGCGCCGCCTGCGCGAGGAAGCGCCGTCCAGTTTCCTCGACGGCGTGCAGCTGGTGTTCTCCTTCCACTGCTGCTTGCACCTGGTGGGCGAGCTGACCTCGTTCGGCCGCCTGGACCAGATCCTGGCGCCGCTGCTCGAGCGCGATAATATCGCCACCGAGCGCGCGCAGGAAATCATCGATTGCCTGTGGCTGAAGATAGGCGAGAACGCCTTCGTCAACCGCGGCGCCATCACCGACTACGTCACTTACGGCACCACGGCGGTATGCGGCACCGGCGGCAATTTCCCGCAGGGCGGCGGCATCAACCAGTGGGTGCAGCAGATCACGGTGGGCGGCTATGTCGCCAACGACGATCCGGTCCCGACCGGCGGGGCCAACGCCGTCACCATGCTGTGCCTGAAGGCGGCACGCCGCATCCCGGTCAACGCGCCCACGCTGTCGCTGCGCGTGTACCGCGACATGCCGGCCGAATACCTGGACGAGGCGGCGCGCTGCGTATTGGCCGGCGGCGCCCATCCCATCCTGTACCAGGACGACCGCCTGTGCCAGGCCTTGCGGCAGTCCGGCGTGAACGGCAGCGTGTCGCTGAAATGGTCGCGCGACTACGCGGCCGACGGCTGCTACGAGCCGATGCTGGCAGGCGCCACCGCCTTCTCGTTCAACAACGTCACGCCCATGGCGGCGCTGGAGCAGACCTTGAACCAGGGCGCCACTTACGGCGCGGCCGGGCCGGTGTACCTGCGCGGCCTGAAGCAGACCTTCCGCTCGCCGCCTGCGGACCAGATCACCAGCTTCGTCATGCTGACCGATATCTTCCTGAAACAGCTGGAATGGCTGACGGTGCAAAGCTACAACGTGATCCTGCAGAACTTCGGCAACCTGGCCGCATATTGCCCCAGCCCGCTGCTGTCGACGCTGATCGAAGGCTGCGTGGACAGCGGCACGGATCTGACCAATGGCGGCGCCAAATTCAACATGATCGCGCCGCTGTGCGTGGGCGTGTCCAATACCATCGATTCGCTGTACGCCATCCGCGCCATGGTGTTCGACCCGGCCACCGCCGTCACCACCTTGCCGGAACTGGTGGACTGCCTGATCAACGACTGGGGCAGCACCATGATCGAGCCGTACCAGAGCGAGCTGCTGGGGCCGGCCGACGCCGGCGAGCGCGGGCGCCGCTACCAGGAGCTGCGCGAGATTGCGCTGGCGCTGCCGAAGTGGGGCGCGGGGAATGCCGAGGTGGATGAACTGGGGCAGTGGATGATCGAACGCATGGTGCACACTTGCGTCGACGTGATCCGCAACCCGCGCGCGCTGAAAGGCGCGCTGGATAACATCACGCAGAAATTCGGGCCGATCGAATTCGTGGTCACGCCCGGCATCGGCACCTTCGAAGGCTATGTCGGTGACGGCCTGGGCTGCGGTGCTTCGGCCGACGGCCGGCGCAACGGCATGCCGATCGCCTCCGACCTGTCGCCCGCGCCCGCGCCGCAAGACCTGCCGCCGGCGCCCGCCTTCCGCAACATCTACCAGTCGCTCAGCAGCGTGGACTTCGACGCCGTCAACTTCGGCCTGTCGAACGCCTCGCCGGTGGACATGAACATCAAGGAAGACTTCCCGCTCGAGCAGCTGCGCCAGTTCGTGCGCGCCTACGCGCGCGGCGAAACCGGCTCCAACCTGATCACGCTGACCTGCGCCGACCTGGCCACCTACCAGGCGGCGGCGCTGGACCCGGAACGTTACGACCTGGTGCGGGTGCGCATGGGCGGCTGGACCGAGTTCTACGCCGCCATGTTCCCGGCCCACCAGGCGCAGCACCAGCGGCGCCAGTACTTCACGCCGGACTAGCGGGCGGTGGCGGCGCCGGCAGCAGTGGCGGCAATGGTGTCAGCGCTTGCCGTCCGGACCGGCCATGCCGCTGGCCGCAGCGCTGGCGCGCGCCAGGCTTGAGCGCGCGCCGGCCACGGCCTGCAAGCGCTCCTGCAGGTAGGCGCTCAGGCGCGGATGCTGGCTGAAGGCGACGTTGAAGCGGATGTGGCGGTCCGGCGTGTCGTTCGCCGAGAAGGCGGCGCCGCGCATCAGCAGGATCTTGTTGCGGTAGGCGTCCTGCACCAGCAAGTCCACGTCCAGCCCTTCCGGCATGGTGCCCCACAAGAACAGGCCGGCGTCGCCGGGCTGCTCGAACAGCACGCCCGCCGCGCTCAGCTGGCGCGTGCTGGCGTTGCGCGCCGCCATGATCTTGCGCTGCAAGCGGTCCAGATGCTTGCGCAGGCCGCCGGCCCTGAGTACTTCCAGCAGCACGTATTCGTTCAGCGCCGGCGTCGTCATGATGGAATGGATCTTGGTGCGCATCAGCACCTTGAGCAAGCCCGGCGCGGCGGCCAGGTAGCCCATGCGCAGGGCAGGGCTGAGCGCCTTGCAGAAGCTGGAGTAGTAAATCACGCCGTCCAGCCCGGACAGGGACGCCAGCCGCGTGCTGTGGCCTTGCTGGAAATGGCCGTGCACGTCGTCCTCGGCGATCAGGAAACCGTATTGCTGCGCCAGTATCAGCAGCTTGTGCAGATTGGCCGCGCTGCTGCTCCACCCCGTAGGGTTGTGCAAGGCCGTCTGCACGAACAGCAGGCGCGGGCGGTGCTCGCGGCAGGCGGCCTCCAGCTCGTCCAGGTCCAGGCCATCCGGGCGGCGCTTGATCGGCACCAGCCGCATGCCGTCCTGGCGCAGCCGGCCGAACATCAGGAAGTAGCCAGGGTCCTCCACCAGCACGGTGTCGCCGGGCTGCAGAAAACTGCGGCAGATCAGGTCGATCGCATGGGTGCTGCCAAAGGTGGTGAGGATATGGCCGGCGTCGAAGGACGCGCCGATGCCACGCAACAGCAGCGCGATCTGCTCGCGCAGTTCCGGCAGCCCCTGGGGCGGACAGCGCGAGGCCATGCCTGCGGCGCTGCGTGACAAGGCCTTTTGCACGGTGGCGGCCGGCACCGCATCCTGCAGCCAGGTGGGCGGCAAGGCGCCGCTGCTGGCCAGCAGGATGCCGCTGCGCTGATCGTTCGATTGCTGCGCCAGCCAGACCGGCTCCTGCTCTTCGCCCGCTTCCAGCGCAACCTCGTCGGGAATCGACCTGGCGGCGTCGTTGGTGGAGCACACGAAGAAGCCCGCCGTGCCATGCGTATCGATCACGCCCGCCGCCACCAGCCTGTCGTACGCCGCCACCACGGTGTTGGTGCTCACTGCCAGCTGGGTGGCGAGCTGGCGTATCGATGGCAGCTTGGCGCCGCCGGGCAAGGCCCGGCTTTCGACCATATGGCGCAGCTTGGTCTCAATCTGCTTGGACAGGGCAATGGGCGAGGAACGGTCAATGGAGAACATGGCCAAAGTCTAGCGTAAAAACATCACGGCCAGCACCACCAGGGTTGCGCCCATGGTCAAATTGAACACGCGCTGCTTGCGCGGGTCTGTCAGCAGGCGGCGGATCGAGACGCCGAACAAGGCCCACATCGCATTGCATGGCATGCCCACCAAGGTGCCGACGGCGGCCACCAGCAGCGCGCCGGCGAATGGGTTGTGCCCCGCAGGCATGAACACCGACGCCACCGTAATGGCCTTGACCCAGCTCTTGGGATTCAGCGCCTGAAACGTCGCGGCCTGGGCAAACGACACCGCCTTCGGCGCCTGCGCGCCGCCCACCGCAGCCCCGCTCAGCTTCCAGGCCAGATACACCAGGTACAGCGATCCTGCCACGCGCAGCACCTGCTGCGCCAGCGGGTAGGCCACGAACACGCTGCCCAGCCCCGCGCACATCAGCATGGTCTGCGCGAATATGCCGGCCTGGATGCCCAGGATGGCCGGCAGCGCGCCGCGCCCGCCGAAGTTGGCGCCGGTGGCGGCCAGCATCACGTTGTTCGGCCCGGGCGTGGCCGACATGACCAGGCAATAGCTCATCAAGGGAAGGAGTTCGGTCATGGTGTGCAATCCGCAGCGTGGAGATGGCACAAGTCTAGAAGCGGGGTGGGGAAGGGACAAGGCACAAGGCCGAGGGCACAGAGGCATGCTGTATCAGTCGGTGGACAGTTACAGTTGCCACGGATGGAAAAAGGCGTTGGGCCGAGGCGGGAAGCCTTCAGGATACAGCTTAATTCGCCGCAGGCCGTGTGTTCCCTAGCAAATCCTGTTGGCCGAAAAATCCCAGCCACCTGCAGTGTTTCCACCCGCGCCGCCCATAATCTTCTGCTGAGTGTACTTCCACTTCACTTTCGAATACTTGATGCTGACGTGCTCCGTAAGAATGTTGCCGTCCATGACATTCGGTACGACCGCCCCGATCAAAACATTTTCGAGTTCGATCTCGACATACCTGACTCTTTCGCCTTGTCCGTCCGCGCGCATGAATTCGAACTTGGCTCTGGGGATCGTTTTCCCTGCCGAACAAGTCTGCAGCAGAATGGGCGTGTGCCAGGCATGTCGATGACGAATCGAGCGGCGCCACCACGATGGATTGTCCCGGTGTCCAAGGCTTCCGCTTGCTCATGCTGGACGACGATGAACGTAGTTCCATCAGTGTCGTAACGCCAGAAAGGCGGGTTTTTCCGCTTGATTACCGGGACGTGGTCACGCGTGGTTTTTCGACCTTGGGGGCCAAGGCTGAATGGCGCATGGCGAAGGTGGACGGAAAACTGATGCCAGTCGCGGTCATCGTGCGAGTCCACAGTCTCGACCAGAGTGATTTGGAGCATCCGAAACGCGTATTGTTCCTGGCCGTCGCGAAAATATCCCCCGATGGTGCCTGCGTCACCCGGGCTGTTGAGGTCCTCGGACCGGAGGCGAATGAGCAAGCCAGACGATTCGCCAACGACCGGCACCTGGAGTGCCTGCGAACCGACTTGAAGTCAAAACCACAAATGAAAGGATGACGTATGCCTCAGCCATCAGCCGCATGCAAACGTGCTCTAGCCGACGCTACCGCCCTCTGCTCGAAACGCAGCCGCATAGCCGACGGATTGATGGGCGACGCAGCCCATCAGAAAAGGAAAAGCGACCATAACGACGGCAACGCGTTCGATCTGACCCATGATCCGGAAAACGGCGTGGATTGCCACTTTTTCTCCAAGCTCGTGCTTCTGGATTTCAGGGTGAGCTACGTGATCTGGAACAGGCAGGTCTACAATGCCGACAAGGCAGGCAAGGGCTGGCGACCGTACAAGGGTAAGAACGGGCATACGCATCATATGCACGTCTCGGTTCAGGCGGCGCTGCGCGATATCGCATTGCCTTGGCCGTGGGCTTCACTGGAGTCATAAGTCAGGAAGCTGCACATTCCCCAGTTGAGCAGTTCCGAGCAGTTCCTTATAGGGACGCAAAAAAGGCTTACGCGCCGGAGCGGGTAAGCCTTCATTGGTACTGCGTATTCGTGGTAGGCCGTGCGGGATTCGAACCTGCGACCAACGGATTAAAAGTCCGCTGCTCTACCAGCTGAGCTAACGACCCGAAAGAGG
>NZ_BAAKJE010000089.1:0-6448 GCF_059704565.1 Massilia sp. NBRC 108631 | reverse complement strand
GAAGTCAAGGACACCCCGGTGCCGTTGCCGCTGGTGCTGGTCCATGTGCTGTTCCTGGCCGGCGTGGTGGTGTTTTCGCACCACAGCGCCGTGTTCATGGGCCTGTTCCTGTTCTTCCTCGGCGTGGTGCACGCTTACGAACGCCACCAGGACCGGCTGATGCTGCGCGAGGGCTTGATGGTGGCCTTCTTCCTGGCCGGGCTGGTGGTGCTGGGCGGGCAGCAGCAGTGGTGGCTGCAGCCGGCGCTGATGAGCATGAGCAGCGAGGCCGTGTACTACGGCGCCACGGCGCTGACGGCCATCACCGACAATGCCGCGCTGACCTACCTGGGCTCGCTGGTGGAGGGCTTGAGCGACCAGTTCAAATACGCGCTGGTGACCGGCGCCGTGACCGGCGGCGGCCTGACCGTGATTGCCAACGCGCCCAATCCGGCCGGCATGGCGCTGCTCAAGCGCTACTTCGGCGACGGCTCGGTCAGCCCGCTGGGCCTGTTCCTGGCCGCGATCCCGCCCACCATCAGCGCCATCCTGGCCTTCCGCCTGCTGTAAAATGGCGCCCGCCCCAGATCAAGGAGAGGACATTCGTGGCAGACATCAATATCGTTCAGGAACACAGCCTGACGCCAAAAAAGGCCCGCGACGCGGCGCAAAAGGTCGCTGAGAAGCTGGCCGAGGAATTCGACCTGGCATACGAGTGGGACGGCGACGTGCTGCGCTTCGAGCGCAGCGGCGTGAACGGCACGCTGACGCTGACCAAGCACAAGGCCGAAATGTTCATCAAGCTGGGCTTCCTGTTCGGCGCCTTCGCGCCGGTAATCCAGGCCAAGGCGACCGAGAAGATGGCCAAGATCTTCGGCAGCGCGAAGCCGGTGTGAACCGCCCGGCGTAAAAAAGCCCGCTTGCAAGCGGGCTTTTTATTTTGCGGAACGCCTTATGCGTCCTTCAGTGCTTCGATCAGGTCGATGTACTGCTGCTTGGCCTCGTCCTGCGAGGTGCCTTTCAGCGCGGCCCAGGCGTCGTACTTGGCGCGGCCCACCATGTCGGTGAAGCCCGGACGCGATCCTTCCACGTCGCCGGCCGAACCCTGCTTGAACAGCGCGTAGATCTTCAGCAGGGTCATGTTGTCCGGACGCTCCGGAAGGTTTTTGGAATCGGCCATCGCTTGGTCGAATTGTTCTTGCAGACTCATAAACTCTCCTAGAGTAATATCACTAAAGTAACTTTGCGCACGTCCGTGCCGAAGCCACATAATACAAAGATTATGCTGCGCCGGTGCGGTTTGCCCAAAACTATAGAGGAGAAACTCAAATATGCTGTCTCAAGCCTTGTCGGCGCTCGGCCGCAGAAAAATGTCCACGGTGGATACCGCCTGGCTGCGCATGGATTCCGAGGGAAACCAGATGATGATCGTCGGCGTGGCCATGATGGCCGAGCCGATCGCCGTGGCCGGCCTGAAGGAGGCGCTGCGGACGCGCTTCCTGGCCTACCGCCGCTTCCGCAGCCGCGTGGTGACCGACCTGGCCGGCGCCTGGTGGGAGGAGGACGAGGTGGACCTGGACGACCACGTGGTGCACACCCGCCTGGACGACGAGCAGGGGGCCTGCAACAAGGCCGCGCTGCAGCGCATGGTGGGGCTGCTGTCGCAGCAGCCGCTGGACCCGGCGCGCCCGCTGTGGCAGATGCACCTGGTGGAGAACTGCATCGGCGAGGACGGCAAAGTGCGGCAGGCGCTGATCGTGCGCATCCACCACTGCATCGCCGACGGCATCGCGCTGGTGGGCGTGTTCATGTCCATGTTCGGCCAGCACCCGGACGAGCAGCCGGTGCAGCCGGCCGCCGCCGCCGTGGCCGAAGCCGAGGCCAATCCATGGGAGCAGATCCTCAACCCCATCACCGCTGCCGGCGTGAAGACCATCGACCTGTCCTCGTCGGTGCTGCTGAAGTCGATGAGCATGTGGGCTGACCTGGACAAGATCGCCGGCAAGATGGCGGCGGTCGGCCAGACCGCGGCCCAGCTGACCAACGACGCGGTCAAGCTGACCACGATGGCCGACGACAGCGCCACCCGCCTGAAGGGCAAGCCGAACGGCAAGAAGCACGTGTCCTGGAGCGAACCGCTGCCGCTGGGCGAGATCAAGGCGGTCAGCAAGGCCTACGGCTGCTCGGTAAACGACGTGCTGATGGCCAGCGTGGCCGGCGCCATCCGCGCCTACTTGAAGGACTGCGGCGACGCGGTGGCGGGCGATTGCGAAGTGCGCGTGATGGTGCCGGTCAACCTGCGCAAGGCCAGCCGCCAGCAGCGCCTGGGCAACGCCTTCGGCCTGGTGCCGCTGGTGCTGCCGGTGGGGTTGGCCGATCCGGTGGCGCGCCTGGAAGAGGTGCAGCGCCGCATGACAGAGCTCAAGGGCAGCTACACGGCGCTGGTGGCCATGTCGGTGCTGGGCGTGCTGGGGGCCTCGCCCAGGCAGGTGCAGAACGAGATCCAGAACTTCTTCGCCCGCAAGGCCACCGCCGTGATGAGCAATGTGCCGGGGCCGCAAACGCCGCTGTACCTGGCCGGCAGCCGGCTCGACCAGATCATGTTCTGGGTGCCGCAGTCGGGCGACATCGGGGTGGGGGTGTCGATTCTGTCCTACAACGGCGGGGTGCAGTTCGGCATCGTGACCGACGACGCGCTGGTGAAGGACCCGGACAACATCATCCGCCGCTTCGCGCCCGAGTTCGAAAAACTGGTGCTGCTGGCGCTGATGGACGGCTGCGCCTGAGCGCTCGGGGCAAAAAAATGGCCGGGCTGAACCCGGCCGGTACCCAATCACCGAAGTGATTACCGAAGCGCTTACTTCTTCTTGGTTGGGTTCACTGCCGCTTTCAGGGTGGCGCCAGCGGAGAATTTCGGGGTCTTGGACGCGGCGATCTTGATCGCTTCGCCGGTGGCAGGATTGCGGCCTTTGCGTGCTGCGCGCTTGGCGACGGAGAAGGTGCCGAAGCCGGTGATGCCGACCGTGTCGCCCTTTTTCAGACGCTCGGTAACGATGGCAATCAGAGTGTTCACTGCATCGTTGGCTGCTGCGCCCGACATTTCGGTACGCTTAGCAAATTCTGCAATCAGTTCGCCTTTTTTCATTACTACCTCCTTGGTTAATAGAGCGCGCAGATTAGCACATAATTATTGCCTGGGGTAAGAATCTGCCTATAGAATTTTTAAAGTAAGCCATACGGGCGTTGGCTTGCGTCGATTTTGCGCCACGCCAGCTACCCCTGCCGCGTCTCTGGGGGTATGATCGGAACTAACGAGGAACCGTATCATGAGCTTTTCCGACGACATCCTGATGGCGTACGCCGACGGCGAACTGGACCTGGCAACCCGGCGCGCCGTGGAGGCGGCCGTGCTGCGCGACGCTGTGCTGGCGCAGCGCCTGGCGCACTTCCAGGCGGCCCGGCAGCGCCTGGCCGGGCCGCACCGGGGCGCCACCGTGGTGCAGCTGGCGGCCGTGCGCGCCACCCGCGCCGCCACCCAGCAGGCCGCGCGCAAGGCGCGCAAGGGCTGGCGCTGGTCGTGGCTGGAATGGGGCGCGCTGGCCGGCGTGCTGGCGCTGGGCGTGGTGATCGGCAAATTCGGCCTGGCCGGCTGGCAGCCGGACCCGCAGGCGCCGCCCAGCGTGGCCTGGCGCGACGGCGCGCTGGTGGCGCAGGGCAGGCTGGCGCTGGCGCTGGACCAGGCGCCGTCCGGCGCCGGCGGCGTGTATGGCGGCAGCGTGCGCATCGCGGCCAGCTTCGTGGCGGCCGACGGCGCTTACTGCCGCAGCTTCACGGCCCAGGGCGGCGGGCAGGCGGCGCAGGAATTGGCAGGGCTGGCCTGCAAAGGCGGGGGAGGGTGGCGGCTGCCGGTGCTGGTGCAGACCCCGGCGGCGGGCACGCGGCAGGTGCGCGCCGAGCTGCCTGCGGCAGTGCAGGCGGTGGTGGAGCAGCGCAGCAGCGGCGCCCTGCTCGACGCGGCGGCCGAGCAGGAAGCCATGCAGCGCGCATGGCTGCGCTGATGCGGCAATGCGCGCCGGCTTAGACGCCCAGCAGTTCCACTTCGAAGATCAAGGTGGCGTTGGGCGGGATCACGCCGCCGGCGCCGCGCGAGCCGTAGCCCAGCTCGGACGGGATGGTCAGCACGCGGGTGCCGCCGATCTTCATGCCTTGCACGCCTTCGTCCCAGCCGCGGATCACCATGCCGGCGCCCAGCGCGAATTCGAATGGATCGTTGCGGTCCTTGCTCGAATCGAACTTGGAACCCTTGCTGCCGTCGTCGTTGCGCAGCCAGCCGGTGTAATGCACGGTCACGTTCTGGCCGGCTTTCGCTTCAGCGCCTTCGCCGACGACCACGTCGTCGTATTGCAGGCCGGATGGAGTGGTAATGGTGGACATAATCTTCCTTTTGTTTGTTAGGTTAGCCATTTATTGTAGTCTGTGCCGCGCATCGGCGCTATTCCCCAGCATTATTGTCGCCATTTGCCTTGCTACGGTCCGGTTTGCACTTAGAATAGTGTTTTGCTCTTCAGAAGCGATTCCACGTCATGTTACGCAGTCTCCGCCGTATCGTCCTTTCCAGCGTCTGCCTGGTCGCCGCCCTCAGTTCGGCGCAAGCGAACGTGGTGGTCGTGCTCAATTCGCGCGACGCCACCGTCCAGCTGCTGGACCAGTCCAGCTACAAGACCCTGTCCACTTTCCCGGTCGGCAAAGAGCCGCACCACCTGATGGCCACGCCGGACAACAAGTCCCTGATCGTGGCCAGCTCGGTAGGCAACGAGCTGGTGTTCCTGGACCCGAAGACGGGCCAGGTGCAGCGCCACATCAAGGACATCCTCGATCCCTACCAGATCGGCTTCTCGCCGGACCAGAAGTGGTTCGTGGTGACTTCGCTGCGGCTCGACCGGATCGACATCTACAAGTTCGACGGCAAGAATTTCACGCTCTCCAAGCGCTTGCCGCTGGCCAAGCTGCCCAGCCACATCGCCTTCGACGCGGCCAGCAGCATGGCTTTCATCACCCAGCAGGGCAGCGACCAGATCAGCTGTATCGACCTGAAGACGCAGCAGATCAAGTGGACCATCCCGGTCGGCAAGCTGCCGGCGGGGATCGCCATGACGCCGGACGACAAGCACCTGCTGGTGGGCATCATGGGCAGCGACTACGTGGAAGTGATCGACTGGAAAACCCAGAAGACGGTCAAGAAGATCAAGGCCGGCAACGGCACCCACAACTTCCGCGCGCTGGGCGACGGCCGCTACACCTATGTGTCGAACCGGGTGTCGAACTCGATCAACATCATCGACCAGAAGACGCTGGAAAACGTCGGCATGATCAACGTGCCGGGCGGCCCGGACTGCATGGAGATCACCGAGGACAAGAAAACCATGTGGGTCACGCTGCGCTGGATCAAGAAAGTGGCGGTGGTGGACCTGGCCACGCGCAAGGTGGTCAAGATGATCCCGGTCGGCCGTTCGCCGCACGGCGTGTTCTTCGCCAACTCCTCGCCGCGCGTTTGACGGCGCCATGAGCAGCCCGCTGCTATCGGGCGGCGCTGCCGCCGTCCTCGCCATCCTCGCCGCCGGCCCGGCTGCGGCTGCCCCGGCCTGCAGCGGCACCATCTACATCACCTTCGACACCGGCAGCCAGTCGCAGGCCGAGCTGATCGCGCAGACCCTGAGCAAGCACCAGGTCAAGGCCACCTTCTTCCTGGCCAACGAGAAGACGGTGCGCGGCGATTATTCGCTGGACCCGTCCTGGGCGCCGTTCTGGAAAGCGCGCCTGGCCGAGGGCCACGCCTTCGGCTCGCACACCTTCGACCATGTGTACTGGCAAAAGGACGGCCCGGACGGGCGCCTGCAGGTCAAGCCGCAGTTCGGCGCGGCCGCCGGCAAGGTGCAGAGCTGGACCCCGGCCCAGTACTGCGAGGAGATCCGGCGCGTCGACAGCCGCTTCCACGAACTCACCGGCGCACGCCTGGACCCGATCTGGCGCGCTCCGGGCGGCAAGACGTCCCCGCGCTCGCTGGCCGCCGCCAAGGCCTGCGGCTACGCGCACGCGGGCTGGGCCAAGGCCGGCTTCTCGGGCGACGAGCTGTCCAGCAGCGCATGGCCGAATGCGGTATTGTTGGAGAAATCGCTGCGCGAGCTGCGCCCGGGCGACATCTTCATGGCCCACATGGGCATCTGGTCGCGCCGGGATCCGTGGGCGCCGGCCAACCTGGAACCGCTGATCGCGGGCCTGAAGCAGAAGGGCTTTTGCTTCGCCACGCTGCGCGAGCACCCGGACTATTCTTCCCACAGCAACAGACAAAAATAAGCATAGCGCATGATTCAACTGTTAAGCGACTGGCTCGGCGCCGCCCAGGGCTGGCTGTTCGAAACCGTGATCCAGCCCATCCTGTTCTACGGCGGCCTGGGCGACATCACCGAGG
>NZ_BAAKJE010000088.1:0-14653 GCF_059704565.1 Massilia sp. NBRC 108631 | reverse complement strand
CCGCCGCGGCAGACCTTTTCAATGGCAAGGATTTCTCCGGCTGGGAGCTGCAGACTACGCCTGCAGCGCCGCTCGATAGTGTTTTCACGATGCTGCCTGACGGCGTGGTGGCGTCCACCGGACAGCCGTCGGGCTTCCTGGCCACCACAGAGAGCTACCGCAATTACCGCCTGCACCTGGAATGGCGCTGGAGCGGCAAACCTGGCAACGGCGGTGTGCTGTTGCATATCAGCCCCGGTCCCATGGACCGCGTCTGGCCGGTGAGCCTGCAGCTGCAGACCAAGCATGGCAGCACCGGCGACCTGTTGCCGATGGCGGGCTACGCTTTCGCCGAGCCGCCCACCAGCGCGGCCGGCGCGTCGCCCGTTATCAAGGCCCGCATGGCCGGGGACAGCGAACTGGCGGCCGGCCAATGGAACAGCGCCGACATCGTCAGCCGCGATGGCACGGTGGAAGTCAGCGTCAACGGCGTGGCGCAGAACAAGGTCACCAGGGCCAGCCCGGCCTCGGGCCGCATCGGCTTCCAGCTGGAAGGGGCGCCGTACGAGCTGCGCCGGGTGAACCTGACGCCGCTCGACTGAGCATCCCTTCGGAATTACTTCCGCTTCAGCCACTCTTCCGGCACCGGAACGATCACGATGTTCATCGAGCGGCCATCCTCGGACAGCATGGCCGACTGGATTTCGATCTTGGTGCCGTCGGCGTTGAAAGTCGGATGCGGATGGTCGGCGGCGGTGTCCTTGTGGCCGGTGGTCAGCATGATCATTTCGCGCGTCTTGCGGTCTATCAGGTAGACGCTGCGGCTGAAGTCGTCGCCCACCGCCCAGCGGCCGTCCGACGAGCCATGCACGTGCCATAGCCCGCTGCCCGACGGGGTTTGTCCGGCAATGGTCATTTCGCGCGTGCGCAGGTTGACGATGGCCAGGCCGGTCGGCTTTTCTCGTGTGCCCGACGGCCCCCATGCCGCGTCCTGGCCCGGATTGGCGCCGCCCACGCCGGTCGCCGGAGCCGCCACGCCGCCCGCGCCCTCGGCAATTTTGCGGTGGCCCATGATGGCCATCGCCACCTCGTCCTTGGAGATCACGGCCTCGTGCGTCACCCACTCGTACGGCGCTTCCGGGTACAGCGGACGCAAGCCGCTGCCGTCGGCTTTCACGGTCCAGGTGCGCTGCGGCGACTTGCCGCCGGTCTCCCAGCAGAACACGATCTCGCCCGGGTTCCACAGATTGGCCTGGATATGGCCGATCTGGAACGGCACCGACACCACGTGCTTGATCTCGCCCGTTTGCACGTTCATGCGCGCGATGCCGTTCGGCCCCGCGCCCATGCCGCGCGGGCCGAAAGGCTGTTCGGCTTTGACGCCGGGCGCCAGGTGCTTGGCTGCTTCATCTTTGCCTACGCGGAAGTAGGCCCATTCCTCGTCCGCGTCCAGCGCCATGTCGCCGCCGGCTTCCATGCCCAGCGGGGTGGTGCCGGCGACGCGCTGGTAGGCGGCCGCCGGCTTGAGCGAGCCGGCCGCGCTGTCGGCAAACAGGCGCGCCATGTCCACTTCCACGATTTGCAGGCGGCCCTTGACGCTGTCCTGGCGCATGAAGTACAACTTCATGCTCTTGCGCGCCAGGTTCAGCATGCCGGTATAGCCGCCTTCGCTGACCTGGACGATGTCGCCTGTCTTCTCGTTTACCGCCAAGGCTTCGCCATCGGCCAGGCGCGACCTGAACACCACCCACTGGCCGTCGGACGTCCATTGCGGGTGGGTAGGGTAGATTTTCGAGTCCCCATGCGGCTTGCTGGTCAGGAACGTGAGCATGGTGCCGGTGACGGGATCCTTCACCACCTTGCGCTCGGACGGGAAGCGCTTGCCGATCTGGGCGTGCGCAGTACCACTGAAGGCGCATGCCATCAGGATCGCCGCGATGGCCGGCATGAGGAGTCTGGTTTTCATAAATAGCTGATTTCAGGTTACGGGAATTCGATTGTGTCCGCATTTTAGCGGTGCGATTGCTCATCTTCCTGATTCTTTGCAAGCCAGGCGCGGAGTCTGAATGGCATCGCATAGAATTATCTCCATGAACAAAATCCTGAAGGCGCTGGGCCACGCCGCATCCACCCTGGTCTGCTGCATCGCAATATCGTCGGCCGCATCGGCGCAGGGCGCCTTGCCGGCCGCCGTGAATACCGACCCGGCGCAGGCGCGTCCGCAACTGCCGGAACCGGCCAACCCCGCGCTGCCGTCACTGGTCCTGATAGGCGACTCCACGGTCCGCAATGGCCGCGATGATGGCCAGGGCAAGGGCGAGGAGGGCCAGTGGGGCTGGGGCAATCCGATTGCCGCCTATTTCGACGCCGGCAAGATCAATGTGGTGAACCGCGCCATTGGCGGCTTGAGCAGCCGCACCTATATCAGCGGCGGGCACTGGGAGCGCACGCTGGCTTTCATCAAGGCCGGCGACGTGGTCATCATGCAGTTCGGGCATAACGATTCGAGCGCCATCAACGACACCAGCCGCGCGCGCGGCACCATCAAAGGCGTGGGCGAGGAGAGCCAGGAGATCGACAACCTGCTCACCGGGAAGCATGAAACGGTGCGCAGCTACGGCTGGTACCTGCGCCGCTACGTCGCCGAGATCCGCGCCAGGGGCGCCACGCCCGTCATCTGCTCGCCGATACCGCGCAAGATATGGGACGCCGAAGGCAAGATCGGCCGCGGCAAGGGCGACTACGCCGGCTGGGCCGCCGAGGTGGCGCGCCAGGAGCGCGTGGCTTTCATCGATCTGAACGAAATGGCGGCCCGCAAGTACGATGAGATGGGCCGCGACGCGGTGATGAAACTGTTTCCGCTGGTAACGCCGGATGAGCGCGTCCACCCCAACTGGGCCGGCGCGGAACTCAATGCGCGGCTGGTTGTCTCAGGCTTGAAGTCGCTGCGGCTGCCGCTGGTGCAATCCGCGTTCAGCGCCAAGGCGGCGGATATTGCCCCCGCCGAGGACGAGCGGCCAGTGGTGGACGGCGCCAAGGTGCGTGGCGACATGCCGCGCGATCCGGCGCTGCCGAATGTCTTCATTGTCGGCGACTCGACCGTGCGCAGCGGAGGCTCGAACGGCATGTTCGGCTGGGGCGAGCGCATTGCGCCGTTCTTCGATACCAGCAAGGTGAATGTCGTCAATCATGCCATCGGTGGCCGCAGCAGCCGCACCTTTCTGACCGAAGGCCGCTGGGACAAGGTATTGGCGCAGATGAAGGCCGGCGACGTGGTGCTGATCCAGTTCGGCCACAACGACGGCGGCCGCATCGGTGATCCGGCCATGAAGGGCAGGGCGTCCGGCAAGGGCACCGGCCCGGAAACCGTCGAGGACACCAAGCCGGACGGCAGCAAGGAGCAGGTGCATAGCTTCGGCTGGTACATGGCGAAATACGTGGCCGACGCCAAGGCGAAGGGCGCTTCCGTCGTGCTGCTCTCGCCGGTGCCGCACAAGGACGCCTGGGAGCAGGGCCGCGACTTTTCCACCTTCGCCCAGTGGGATGCCGAAGTGGCTGCAGCGGGCGGCGCCCAGTTCGCCGACCTGACCATGGTCGTCAGCGACGGCTACCGCAAGCTTGGCGCCGCAGCCGTGGCCGGCTTGTTCTCGGACGCGCGCACCCATACCAACGACGCCGGCGCGCAGTTCAACGCCCGCAGCGTGATCGCGGCGCTGAATGGCCTGCCGCGCAACCCGGCTGCACCGTATTTGTCCGCGCAGGGCAAGGCCGTACCGCCAGCCGCCGCCACGGCAGGTAGCGCACCCGCGTCCGCAGCCGCCGCCAAGGCCTGGCCATGAGCGCGTACCGTGCGGCCGCGCTGGCGACGCTGGCCATTGTGCTGTCGGGGGCGGCGCAGGCGCAGGAGTGCAGCAGCTGGGGAAAACCGGGCGCGCTGCTGTATGCGGACGGTTTCGATGGCGGGCTGTCGCAATGGGTACCGGAGTACCGGGCCGCCGCCGGCTCGAGCATCGCCGCACGGCAGGGCAAGCTCACCGTGGACGTGGCGGGCGACGCCACCGTCTGGTTCAAGCCCAGCCTGTCGGGCGATGTCCAGATCAGCTACCGCCGCAAGATGCTGATGGCCGGCGGCGCCAACGACCGCCTGTCGGACCTGAACCAGTTCTGGATGGCGAGCGATCCGCGCAACGCCAACTTGTTCACCCGCGACGGCACTTTCGCCCAGTACGACGCGCTGAGCCTGTACTACATGGGCATGGGGGGCAACAGCAACACCACCACCCGTTTCCGCAAGTACGACGGCAAGGGCCAGCGGGTGCTGCTCGGCGACCTGGCCGACAGTGACTACCTGTTGCTGCCCAACCGCGAATACCAGATCGAGATCGCGGTCTACCGGGGCTGTACGCGCATCCTGGTGGATGGCGAGGCATACTTTACCTACCGCGATCCAGAACCGCTGCGCTCTGGCCATTTTGGCTTTCGCACCACACATTCGCGGCAGGAGATTACCGACTTCAAAGTGCAGCGGCTAGAATAGCAGCATGAAATTTACACTACCGTTGCCATTGTTCGCCGCATTGCCCCTGGCATTGGCGGTGCAAACCGCGCAAGCCGCCCCGTGCCTGCCTGTTGCCGACCTGATTGCGCGCGATTCCCAGTACGAGGAAGCGATGCGCGTCGGCGACGCCGCGTTCCTGGAAAATCTGCTTGCCGAAGATTTCGTCTGGGTGCACAACCTGGTCTCGTCCATCGACGACAAGGCAGCCATGGTGGCGCGGGCGAGGAAGCCGGCAAGCATACCGAAAGCCCGCACCACCAGCGGCGTGCAGGCGCAGGTGCTGGGCGATACCGTTGTGTTGCGCGGCCAGAGCACGGTGGATGCCTGGAACGTGGACGGCAAGACCTGGCGCAGCAACCGCTACCAGTTCATGCGCACTTACGTCAACACCGCCGCCGGCTGCAAGCTGCTGGCGGTGCAGACCATGAAGGTCTGGTCCAGCGAAGCGGACAAGCCGGCGCCGAAGCCGGCCGCAGCGCAGCTGCCCTGAAGTGCGGGCACACTAGTGCATCCTTTTGGAGCGCAGCGGGCAGGCGCCAGCGCCCGGCTAGCGCTGGCCGCCGCTGCTGCCGCGCTGTCCCATCCCTTGTCCCTGCCCGCCGCCTGGCCGGTTTCCCGTCCCCGCAGTCCCCGCCGTGAAGCCGCCCAGCCGATATGACAGGCCCAGGTAGGCGATCCGGCCGTCCGAGCGCCGTATGCTGTTCTCCTTCAGCGTGGCGGTGTCGGTGAGGGTCTCGATCTGGTTCGAGTTGAAGGCGTCCGTAAGGTTCAGCACCAGGTTCAGTTTCGGCGTCAGTGCGTGGCGCAGGCTGAAATTGACCGTGGTGTTGGGCTGCCGCACGCCCTGGCCGGACAGGGCGCGGCCCTGGGTGGTCAGCATGGTCTGGAACTGGTCGTCGGGCGTCACCTGGTAGTTCAGCCGCAGGCGCCCACTGAGCGACGAGGCGGTTCGCGTGCTGATGAATCCGTACAAATCTTCCGTCAGCTGTTCCGTGTGTCCCAGGTTGCCGCTGGCGCTCATCGACAAGCCCGGCATGATCTTGCCCTGCAGCGTGAACTCCAGCCCGCTGGCGTTGTTGCGGCCGCCGTTGGCTGGCGTCGTCAGCAGCACGGTGTCGTTGATGAAGTAACGGCGGATCAGGATGGAATCGCGGTCCTTGCGGTGATAGGCGCGCAGACTGGTCTCCATGCCGGCTACGCGGCTCTCGTAGCCGAGCTCGAAAGAATCCGTCTTGGTTGGATTGAGTTGCGGGTTGCCGGACGAGACATTCAGCTCATCGCGGTAAATCACGAAGGGATTGAGCTCGTTGGCAGTCGGCCGGCGCAAGCGGTGCGCGTAGCTGAAGCGCAGAGTGGTATCGTCCGACCATTTGTAGGTGGCGTAGGCACTGGGGATGTAGCTGAGGTAGTTGTTGGCCGCATTCACATGTGTGGTCAGCTGCTCGATATCCAGGCCGGTGTGCTCAACCCGCAGGCCGCCCAGCACACCCCATTTCTCGTTCAAGCGCACCTGGTAGGAACCGTACAGCGCCAGGTTCTTCTCGGCCATGCGGAAGCGGTTGCTGCGCTGGGTGTTCACATAGGGCAGTTGCGAGACGGGATCGACGCCGGTGTACAAGGTGTCGAACTCGCTGCGGTTGCTTGCCACCTTGTAGCCCAGCTTGAGCATCGCGCGGTCTATCGGCAGTTCGTAGTCGCCGGTGAAGTCGATAATCCGGTTGTTGCTGGCGTTGTCCTGGAAGCTGGCCTGGTCCAGCGCTCCGCGCGGCGCAACCGCGTAGATATTCTTATAAGCGCTGTTGTGGGTATTGTCGGCCGAGCTGACACGCAAATCCACTTTCATGCTTTCGCCGTCCACGCCGCCTTTATGCTCCCAGCGTGCGCCGAGGCCATAGTTGCGCGAGTCGCCGCCGCGCTGCGTGCTGCGGACGTAGTCGCTGTCCACCGGCCCCGGCCCGGCTCCGGCCCCGTCGGCGGCGTAGCGCAGATAGCGGTCCTGCGAGCGCTGGGCATTGTCGCGGCCCTGGTAGGACAGGCTGGCAGCCAGGGTATCCTTGGCGCCGATGTTGTAGTTGAGGGAAGCGTTGGCGCCGACGTTGTCGTTCAAGCCGCTGGAGCCGCCGGCTTGCGCGCTGTGCACCATGGCTCCGGTGGTCGGATCAATGCGGTCGCGCACTGTCTCGCTGCGGCCGGCGCGGCCGTCGTGGCGGACGTTCAGCCCGCCCTGGATGCCGAACACGCCCGAGTTATAAGTGCCGGACAGTCCGGTATTGTAGCGCCCCGCCGTACCACCGTTGGCGTTGACTACGCCGAAACCGCCGGGCCGCCGTGTGCGGCGCATCACCAGGTTGATGATGCGGCCGCCGCCGCCGTCGTTGCCGAACTGCGCGCCGGGGTTGTTGATGAGCTCGACCGATTCGATATCCTCGGCGGGAATGGCGGTGAGCGAGGCGCCCCGGTTTTCGCCTTGCAGCATGGCGGACGGTTTGCCGTCGATGAGGATCTGCACGTTGGGGCTGCCGCGCAGCGTGACCGAGCCGTCCGGATCGACCGCCACCGAGGGCACGCTGTTCAACGCATCGGCCGCCGAGCCGTTGCTGGCGCCGACGTCCGATTTCACGTCGTAGACCTGGCGGTCGATGCGGTTGGTGGGCCGTTCGGCCGAGACCACGACGCTGGCCACGTCCGGAGCGTCGGTGCTGGCGGGCGTTGCGGGCGGCTCCGGCGGCTTGGCCGGCGGAGCCTTCTTGATGGTCACGGTCGGCGGCGGCGCGGTCTGGGCCAAGGCAGGCTGCGCGAACGCGATTGCAAGCCATGTTGCGACAGCCGTAGGGCGGGTCATGCTATTTCTGAACGGTTGCCAGCAGGGCGTCCAGCTCGTCGGCCCACATGTTGTAGCCGGTCGCCGTCAGGTGCAGCTTGTCGCCGCTGAGGCCTTTCCAGTTGTCGCCTTCCGGGGTGAAGCGCGCGGCCAGGTCCAGATACCAGATCGACTTGCCGTCGGCCATGGGGGCCAGCAGCTTGTTCACGGCCGCCATGCGCTGGTCCGCGCGGGCGTTCGGCAGGATGCTGACCACCACCACTTTCACCCCCGCGAACTTCTTCTGCGTCGCAGCCACCACGGCCTTGATGCCCTTGGCGATGTCTTCGGGCTCGTTGCTGACGTTGTTGGTGCCGATCATGATGACCGCCACCTTCGGTTTCAGGAAGGACAGGTCGAAATTGTCCAGGCGCCACAGCACGTGCTGGGTCCTGTCCGCGCCCAGGCCGAAATCGAAAGCGCGGTTGTCGAAGCGCGTATTCCAGACCGGCGCGCCGGCGCCCCAGCGGAACTGTTCCGTGATCGAATCGCCGATGAAGATGATGTCGGACTGGCGGCCTTTGCGCAGCGCGAGGTAGTCGGCGAAGTAGGTCTGGTAGGGAACCCGCGCGAGGTAGTTCTGGTCGCTGGGCGTGGTGGTGGCGGGATCCAGCGCGGCGGCGGGCAGCGACAGGCCCAGATTCAGGGTGGCGGCGGTGGCCAGGGCGAGCAGCAGTCGTTTCATGTAAGTCTCCAGGGTTGTCAGTATTATTCTGCGCGCAGTTGCTCGAGCAGTGCGGCAGGTACGGCGAAGGCGGTTCCGTGGCGCATACGCAGTGGCGTGCCTTCGTCCGGGAAGCGCATCTTGGCCGTCACATCTTCCCAGGTAACGAGGTCGCGCGAGCGCATCGCGCCATAATGCTTGCTGCGGTAGGCATCATAGTAGACGATGACATCGGCGCCGGCCTGGATGGCGGTCGGACCCTCCACCCACATGCCCGGCGGCGTGATGGGGACGCCCAGCTTGCCGAACGGGCCGTTCAATGCGGGGGCATCGGCCACCTGCAGGTATTTGCGCGGCGGCTTCACCGTTTCGTCCTTGACCATCAAGTGGTTCTTGCCGTTGGCGCGCACGAAGGTGGCGTCAATCACGCTGAAACCGGGATCGTAGAACAGCCGGGTAGGCGTGAAGGTCTTGAAGTCCCTGGTGGTGGTGGCGTACAGGCGGTGGTTGTACTTTTCCTCGGACGAACCGGCCGTCTCCGTGAACTTGCCGGGTACGGTGGAAGCCCAGAAGATCAGGTACTCGCCGCGCTGCTCGTCGTACACGATTTCAGGCGCCCAGGCATTGAGTACGCCTTTTTCATGGGCCATGACGGGCAGTTCCTGCTGCTCGGACCAGTTGACCAGGTCCTTCGACGAGGCGTAGCCGATGTTGTTCTCTTTCCAGCCCGAAGTCCAGACCATATGGTAGGTGCCGTCCGGTCCCCTCACGATGCACGGGTCGCGCATCAGCTTTGACATGCCGACCTTGGGTGTCAGGTAGCTGCGCCCGCCGCCCAGCTTGTCCCAGCGGTAGCCGTCGGCACTGGCGGCCAGGTGCAGGCCGTCCTCGCCGTTCTTTGTGAAGTAGGCAAAGATGTAGGCGTTGGCGCCGGTGTCCGTGCCGGCGTTGGCCTCGTCGCCCAACGGGCGCTCGTTGGTGAACTTGGGGCTGGGCGGAACAGCGAACCTGGCCACCGGGTCCGGTTTGGACGGATCGAAACTGCCGTAGCCGTCCGCGATATAGGACGCGGCGGGCACGCCGGCCTGGCGCATGCCGGTCAGTACCGCCTGCGCCAGTTCGTAGGCGCCATAGTTGTTGTGGTGCGTGTTGTCGGTGCGGCCGGGCTGCGGTTCAGCGAAGGCGGCCTTGGACGCCTCGGTGCCCAGCGCCTCGTAGAGCGGCTTGCTCATTGAGTTCAGGTCGATGAAGGCCACGCCCAGCTCCAGCGCCGACTGGCGGGCGGCGGTGGCGTAGTCGATCAGCGACGGAATCACCTTGCCATTGGCGTCGAAGGCGCGCCGCTCCATCGAAGAGATCACGACGGGGACGCCGCCGCGTGCGCGGATACTGTCCACGTGCTGCTTGATCTCGGCCTTGTAGGTGGTGAACGGGCCGCTTTTGCCATCCTTGATCTGTTTCTGGTCGTTGTGCCCGAACTGCATCATCACGGTATCTCCGGGCCGCATGGCGCTCAGCACCTTGTCGAGGCGGCGCCGGGACAGCGAGTCGCGATAGGTTTCGCCGGATTGCGCGTAGTTGGCGACGGCCACGCCGGGCTTCAGGAAGCGCGGCAGCATCTGGCCCCAGCTGGCGTAGGGCTCACCGGGCTGGTCGGAAACGGTGGAGTCGCCCAGCAGGAAAATGGTGGGCGCCTGCACGGGCGTGATCTCGATGGCGCGCACGGCGGGGCTGGCGCCGCTGAATTCCAGTGTCAGGCGGCGGTCCCAGTTCCAGGCTTCCTGCACCGTCTCGCGCGGCGCCTTGAGATTCACGGCGCCGGCCGCCAGGCCGGCAACGGCTGGAATTTGCGGGGTGCGGATGTTGACGGTGAAGGTGCGCACTTCCGTCCTGCCCGCTGCGCTGCGTACGTTTTCCAGCATCAGGCGGCGCAGCTCGGATTTGATGGTGGTGCTGCCTTCCATGGCGCCGCCCAGCGTCACGGTGACGTTGTAGCTGCCTTCGGGAAGGTCCACCGAGAAGAAGGACGGCTTTCCGGGCATGGCGCCGGGTTCGAAACCGTAGCCGCGGCCGGCGCTGTACTCGCTTGCTTGCGGGACGGCGGTGTAGCCGGCAGCCGGCTGCGCGCTGAAGTCGAACTTGCGGACGGCGGTTTGCGCGCTGGCGGCAAAGCTGGCCGCCAGCAGCATGGTGAGCAGGGAAATCTTCATGGTCTCTTTATCGATTTATTTTGCAGGAATATGGTCGCCGATCAGTGCAAGGTTCTGGATTGCGGCCAGGCCCCATTGTGCGGTGTCGTTGGTGCTGATCCAGTCGACTTCCTGCACCGGATTGAGTACCGCCGGGCCGCGCAGCTCGACCGGACGCACCAGCGGAGCAGGACGCTCATGGAACTCGCGCCAGGCGCGGCGCGCCAGCTCGGCGTTCCCGGTGCGCCACGCAGCGTAGGCGGTCAGCCGCGAATGGCCCACGCGCAGCGCGTTGGTGCCGCCGTGCGGCATGCCCAGCGCCCTGGTTTGCTCCTCCCGGCTGGCGTTGTACAGCGTGCAGTATTGCACCCAGGCGCGCTCAAAGGCCTTGTCGCCGGTGACCGAGATCAGCTCTGCGAACACTTCCACGGCGCCGAATACCGCGTTGAGGTGGCTGGCCTGGACCTTGTCGCCCGCCATATTGGCCAGATGGCCATCCTTGGGCTGGTAGCCGGCGCGCTCGGCGCTGAAGAAGCCGTGCGGCATGGCGGCGATGTCGCGCATGCCGGTCAACAGCTTGGACTTGTACAGCGGCTTGCCGCCGCGCTCCCACTCGGTGAGCCAGTTGCCGGCCAGCGAGCCCCAGTCCGTGCCGAAGCTGGCGCGTGCCGGATAGAGCGACTTGTCCAGCGGCGCGGCGCGCTTGCGCACCGGGTCCACGTCGGCCAGCTTGGCGTCGGCGTCGAGCAGCTCGTGCATGATGTCGCCGATGCGCTCGTCGGCGGTGAGGTAGTAGTAGAACCTGCGGTACACGGCGGCGCTGATGCGCACCTGCTTGGCGCTGCAACCCCAATGCTGCACGTTGTGGCGCGTTCCCAGTCCTGCGAAACGGCCCAGGTGGTAGATGTCCACCTCGCTGGTATGGCGCACCATGGCCTCGGCCAGGCGGAAAATGTCGGCGCTGCCGGTGCGCAGGAAGGAATACCACAGCCACAGGTCGGGCGACAGCTCGGAGTTGTCCCAGGCGTAGCCGCCGACGTCGTAACGCCAGACGTGGCGGTCGGCGTCGTAAGTGTGCATCACGTCGCCGTAGTTCCAGAAGCCGTACCAGTGGTGCTGCTCCACCTGGCCACGGTAGTAGTCGAAGCGGCGGTCCAGTTCATCCTCGATGACGGCCTTGGCAGGGTGCGAACGGTCCGGCAGGCTCCACATGCCGCCGAACACGTTGCATGCCAGGTAGTGCGCAGGCTGCGCCACCAATTGCGGCGGCGACTGCACGGCCTGTGCGAGGCGGGTCATGGCCTCGCGCGACGGGGTGGCGGCCAGCGCCCACAGCGTGATTTCGCTGCTGCGGGCCACCCCGTGCGGGCTGCCGTAGCCCTTTTCGTAGTCCTCGTAGGTGATTTCCAGGCCATCGAGTTCGTCGGCGTGGGTTTCCATGCCCATGCCGTCGTGGTAGAAGCGCATGTCCATCGCCTGCGCATCGGGGGACCACATCCACAGCGTCACCTCGGCATCGTCGGTGTGGGCCTTGCGGATGTCGAGCTGGGTGGGGTGGCGCTGCCAGAAATCGCGCAAGCCAAAGGCGACGCCGCCGGAGGCGCCGCCGATGTAGCCGGCGCCCGGCGCGCGGCGGCCCCACGCGGCGTCGATCCAGCCGTGGCCCGGCTTGGTGCGCTTGCGGATCTGGAAACCGTCGGCCGACAGCTGGGACAGCGTGTAGTCGCCCCAGGCCGGTATCAGGTGCATCAGCTTGCGCACGTTGGGCGCCATGGTGTCGAGCGGCGGGCACGCCAGGCCGGCCACCTGGGCCGAGCGGAAGGCGGCGCCGGGATCGCGCCGCAGGCCGGTGAGGCCGCGCACCGCTTCGGCCCACAGGCCTTGGTCCTCGCCGGCGAAACGCACGTGGCGGTCGTGCGGCTGGTCGCGCATCGGCACACTGACGCGCAGGCCGACGCCGCGTATGAATTCCTTGTGCTCGTCGCCGTCGAAAACGAAGGTATGCATGATGCGCACCGATTCGGCGCCCGCGTAGAAGTACAGCCGCACCGAAAATGGCAGCCAGGCACGTTGGCCGTTGCGGTGCATGCCGTCGATCTTGACGACGGCGCGCACCGGGCCGCGCTGCTCAACCGTTACCGTCCTGATGTCGCTTTCGAAGGCCGTCTGACGGGTAGCGCCGGCGCTGCCATCCGGCTGGTCGTCGCTTAAGGCCACCAGCTTACCGTTGCTTGCAATGACGCGGCCTGCGCGCGTGATGGAGCGGATCAAGTGGGCGCCGCGCTTGGGAACCTGGCAGGAGACCACGCCGGTATCGACCGAGACTTCGTTCGCGCTCTCCTGCACGCGCACGGCTGGACCGGAGCCGGGGCCGAGGCCGGCTGCCGATTTTCCACCGGCGGGCGCCAGTGTCAGGGTTTCGGACATGCCGGCCCCGGCCGGCAAGGCGTGCGCGCTCCATTTCAGCGTGCCGTCCGGCCAGTAGGCCAGGGGCCAGCTTTGTACGGCGATACCGGCGGCCCCGGCGCCGCCCGGCGAGGACAGCACGAAGGCCTGGCCTTTGGCGACCTTGCCCTGGGGCCAGGGCACGCCGAGCGTGACGCCTTGCGACAGCCCCGGCACACCGTCCAGCCAGCGCAGCTCGGCGCTTTTGTCCGGCGTGGCGGCAGGCCGGGGCGGAGGCGTGCCCGCAGGCTGGCCTGCGGGCGCGGATTCGGCGGCGCCCGCAGGCGTACTTCCGGCGGCGAGCAGCGGCGCGGCGCCGAGAACAGAGGCTTGAAGAAAGGTGCGGCGGCTAAAGGTAGTCAAATTAGTCTCTCGTTGCAAGTGTTGAGTCTAGTCCTGGGCGCTGAAGCGGAAAGCGCCGGGTGGCAGCATCAGCTTGGGCACAGGTTTGCCGGCTTCCACCAGGACGGTGTCGACAGGCAGGGCATTCTCGGGATCGCCCGCACGATGGGCCAGGATCAGCCTGCGGCCGGATGCGGGCAGCAGCGCCGGTGGTATGGCCTGCGGCTTGCGGCCCGCCAGCTGTTCCAGCCACGTGGGGCGGCCATAGTCGGCGCTGTTGGCGTACGGCGGAAAGATAACCTGCATGTCGGACCGCTGCGCCATGCCTTTGAGGACCAGCGGCTTGCCGTCGGCGGTTTTCAATATGATGGGCGAGGCGGGTTGGTACTTGTCAATGATGGCCTGGTAGGTCTGGCCATTGAATGCCGGGTCCGGATGGGAATAGAAACGTTCCTGCTCGACGTGCAGCGTCTCCAAGCCAGTCATGCGCCGCAAGTGCTCGCCCATCATGACGGCGCCGCGCGCCTCGCCGGCGGGCGTCTTCAACAGGTGGCTATAGCCTACGTAGACGAAAACCCTGGCCTGGGAATCTTTTGCGAAGATTCGCTCAACCAGGTTGGTGGCCTGCACCAGTTCGCGCCGCCGCATGCGCTCCATGGGGGCCAGCTGCTGCAATGCTTCGGCGGACTCGTAGCCGGCCAGCTTCCAGTTGTCCGCCAGCGCGGAATGGACAAAGTCGGCGAACAGGGGATCTTCCAGGTAGTAGCCGTGGGCGCGCGTGAGGATGTTGCCCGGCGGGCGTTCCCCTATATCAGTGCTGAACGTTTCGCAAGCCAGGTAAGTGTAGCCAACCTTGCGCAATTCGGCGGCCAGCCGTTTGGCGAAGGCGCGGTGCATGGGGACGTGGTGCGCCTCGTTCAGCAGCACGATGCGCTTGTTGCGCGCCTCGGCCACGATGGCGTCGACGGCGTCAACGGCCTGGGCATTGGCCAGTTTGTCGATATCGGCCGGATTGTCGTTCACCCGCGCGCCCGGGCGCTGGTCGAAGGCGGCCATGGCGCCGTCGTAGTCGCCGGCAAAGCTGCGCTTGGTGCCGAGATTCTGGACATCGGCAGGACGGCTCTCGGCCTGCTTCAATTGTTCCATGTGCGTGTGCGCAGTGCGCGCAACGCCGGCGGTCTGCGCCATGCCTGCGCCAAGGTAGAACGAGGGATGCGGCGGCTGGTTGTAGCCGGCGTTCTGGCCCGCTACCTGCACCCGGTACTGGGCGTCCTGCATCAGCGCCGGTATGCGGTGCGCGGTGGGCGCTGTGGTGCTGAACACCAGCAGGGCGTTGTTATCGGCGCTGCGCCAGACCACTTCTTCGCGCCAGTCGCCCAGCAGGTCGGCCGACAGCACCGGCGTGGCCTTGGTGCCGTTGTTGGCGGCGGCGCCAGCGTCGGCGCCGTTCACCAGGGGCAGCAGCGTGGCGCTTTGCGGGTTCCACTTCTCGATGCGGGTGCCGTCCAGCGATTCGCGCAGCAGGTCGCCGTCCCACCAGGCCGCGAAATTGATGCGGCGCGGGCGTTCGCTGGATATCTGCACGCCTGCCGCGCTCATCAAACCGCCTACCGAGG
>NZ_BAAKJE010000087.1:0-316 GCF_059704565.1 Massilia sp. NBRC 108631 | reverse complement strand
TTTAAGCTCCTTGAAGGGTCGTTCGAGACCAGGACGTTGATAGGCTGGGTGTGGAAGTGCAGTAATGCATTAAGCTAACCAGTACTAATTGCCCGTAAGGCTTGTCCCTATAACCTTGACGGTTATATCGCATTTGCCTGTGTTTGAATTTACTACCTAATTTACTTCTTCCAGATTGCAGCCACACACCTGAGTGTGTGGCGTACAAGTCAAAGCCTGATGACCATAGCAAATCGGTCCCACCCCTTCCCATCCCGAACAGGACCGTGAAACGATTTTGCGCCGATGATAGTGCTGCAACCAGTGTGAAAGTAGG
>NZ_BAAKJE010000086.1:0-35203 GCF_059704565.1 Massilia sp. NBRC 108631 | reverse complement strand
GTACCACCGCGCGTCTGCCTTCTTTGCGCCCCTCTTCACGCCCCTCTTCACGACCCTCTTCACGACCCTCTTCACGGCCCTCTTCACGGCCCTCTTCACGGCCCTCTTCACGGCCCTCTTCACGGCCCTCTTCACGGCCTAATTTCAAACCCGCTTCGCGGCCCAGTTCTAACCCTTGCTCCCGGCCCAGCTCCAGCCCTGTCTCCCGGCCTTCCTCCCTGCCAGCCGCCCTGCCTTCCTCCCTGCCAGCCGCCCTGCCTTCCTGCAGTCCTTCCTCGCGGGCCTTTTCCTTGGCCATGCGTATCATCAAGTTCTCGAATGGCATTTCCTTGCTCCTGTTTAGTTCGTCGATCCGCATGGCCAACTGGTGCTGCAGGTGGCCGGGGACCTTCATCATCCAGTCTAGTACATTGAATACATCGAGCACGCGCTGGGTATCCCAATTCCGCTCGTACATCAGCGCCGTGAGCATGGCCTTGAATTCGAATCGCTGCTGGTCCAGTCCCCGGGTGCGCAGCGTCATCAGGTGGGCAGCGGTCAGCAGGGCGAAAGCGTTGTGGCTGCTTAGCAGCCGGTCCAGGCTGGGCCAGAAGTCCAGTAGTTTGACGACAGGGAAGATGATGCAGGTCTCGCCTCCATGCATATCGTAGCGGTAGCAGTCCGGCCGCCAGCCGGGATGCGGATCGGCCAGGATGACCAGCGTGCTGACCGGACTGTGGAAGCGGTCGTATATCCGGTAGTGGTAGGTGAAGATCCGTTCGGCAAAGTCCTTTTCCCGGCTGCGCTGGATTTCGACGTGGATGTACAGTATGCCGGCGTCGCCGTCGCGGCGGGTCAGCTGGACCAGTTTGTCCAGCCTGCGCCGGCCGAGGCTGGCGTCGCGCACGACCTGCGCCAGCTCCTGGTCCAGGAAACGGTGCGGCTGGCGCCAGTCGATGGCGTCGTGCACCTGGGGGAAGAAAAATGCCATGAATTCGCGGAAGTGACGCATGACGGCGCTTTTCCACGGGGTGTCATAGTCGTCGGCGGGCTGTTCCATGGGCTGTAGCATGCGCGCGCGCGGGCCGGCCGGCTTTGCGCAGGGTCAAGGCGGGCGGCTGCTTGATTTTTCAGCGGAAAGGCGCTATAGTCGCGGGCTTACCTCTTCCCACACCCGTCTTGACGCCGGGGTGGGCTATATTCACAGTCCTTAAGGGAGTTTTCATGCGTCACTATGAAATCGTATTTATCGTCCATCCGGACCAAAGCGAGCAAGTGCCCGCGATGATCGAACGTTACAAAGCCAGCGTGACCTCGCGCGGCGGTAACGTACATCGCGTGGAAGATTGGGGCCGCCGTCAAATGGCTTACTCGATCCAGAAACTGGCTAAAGCACACTACATCTGCATGAACATCGAGTGCGACAACGAGACCCTGGTCGAGCTGGAAACCGCATTCAAATTCAATGATGCCGTGCTGCGTCACCTGACCGTCAAAATGAAGAAAGCGGAAACCGCTCCTTCGCCGATGATGAAGTCGGTACAACGTGAAGACGCGGCCAAGAGCCATCGCGCCGAAGCCCAAGCAGCCGCAGCGGCCTAAGTACTGATCAGGAACTGAACTGAACCAGCTACAGGTAACCGCCCTCATCACCGAACGGGACACCATCAGGTACACCCCGGCCGGCATGCCGATTGTCACTGCAACCTTGCAGCACAGTTCGCAGCAGATGGAGGCAGGCATTGCCCGCCTCACCGAATTCGAAGTCCCGGCCCTGGCGGCAGGGGATCTGGCAAAACGGTTCGAAGCGGCGCCCCTCGTTGGTGTTTATCGGTTCACAGGATTCCTGGCCAAGAAAAACCGCAATAGCAGAAGCCTGGTGTTTCACATCATTGATTTTAGTTTATTAGATACAGGAGCCTAAAATGGCATTCGGTAAAAAGTTCGACAAAAACAAGCTCAAGCTGAAAGAAAAGCGCAAGCAACAGAATCCTCTGTTCAAACGTAAGAAGTTCTGCCGCTTCACCGCTGCAAACGTTGAGCAAGTGGACTACAAAGACGTAGACACGCTGAAAGATTTCGTCCAGGAAAACGGCAAGATCATGCCAGCACGCCTGACCGGTACCAAGGCGCACTACCAGCGTCAAGTTGACACCGCGATCAAGCGCGCTCGCTACCTGGCCCTGCTGCCGTACACCGATCTGCACCACGCTTAATTAGCGCCGTCAGATTAGAAACTGGAGAGAACTATGCAAATCATTCTGTTGGAAAAAGTTGTTAACGTCGGCAACCTGGGCGACGTGGTTAAGGTCAAGGACGGCTACGCACGTAACTTCCTGATCCCGCAAAAGCTGGCCCGCCGCGCCACCACCGCCGCTGTCGCTGAATTCGAAGCCAAGCGCGCTGAACTGGAAAAAGCTGCCGCCGTCAAACTGGCTGCTGCCCAAGCCCAAGGCGAGAAACTGAACGGCATGACCGTGACCGTGTCGCAAAAAGCTGGTGTGGACGGCCGTCTGTTCGGTTCCGTGACCAACTTCGACATCGCTGAGGCGCTGACCAAAGCTGGTTTCGCTGTTGAAAAGGCTGCCGTGCGCATGCCTAACGGCCCGCTGAAAGTCACCGGCGAGCACGCCGTTTCGGTATCGCTGCACACCGACGTAGTGGTCGACGTGACCGTTGCCGTCGTTGGCGAAGCTGCCTAAGTTTAGTTGTAGAGAAATCTACGGATAGACTGTTGTACATATAAAAAAGCCGGGCTTGCCCGGCTTTTTTATTTTTTGCCCTTGCACCGAAGCAGGTATAATTCGCGCCATGAACACCCCCTCCGATCCACAGGTAGATTCGCTACGCATTCCGCCGCATTCCATCGAAGCAGAACAGTCCGTCATCGGCGGCCTGCTGCGCGACAATGCCGCGTTCGACCGTATCGCGGATTTCATGAATCCCGACGACTTCTACCGCTATGATCACCGCATCATCTTCGAACAGATCGTCCGCCTGATCAACGGCTCCAAGCCGGCCGACGTGCTGACCGTGTTCGAGGCGCTGTCCATGCTGGGCAAGGCGGACGAGGTGGGCGGCATGGCTTACCTGAACGCGATGGCGCAAAACACGCCATCGGCGGCCAACATCCGCCGCTATGCCGAGATCGTGCGCGATCGCGGCATCCTGCGCCAGCTGATCACGGTCGCCGACGAGATTTCCGGCCAGGCCTTCAGCCCCCAGGGCAAGGAAGTCAAGCAGATGCTGGACGAGGCTGAATCGAAGATTTTCGCCATTGCCGAGCAAGGCGCGCGCGGCGCGCAGGGCTGGCTGGCGGTGCAGCCGCTGCTGACCCAGGTGGTTGAACGCATCGACGAACTCTATTCGCGCGACAACTCCAGCGAAATCACTGGCGTGCCGACCGGCTTCATCGACCTGGACCGCATGACTTCCGGCCTGCAGCCGGGCGACCTGGTGATCGTGGCGGGACGTCCGTCGATGGGCAAGACCGCGTTCTCGGTCAACATCGGCGAGAACGTGGCGGTCGACGCCGGCCTGCCGGTGGCCATCTTCTCGATGGAGATGGGCGGCACCCAGCTGGCGATGCGTATGCTGGGTTCGGTGGGCATGCTGGACCAGCACCGCCTGCGCACCGGCAAACTGAACGACGAAGACTGGCCGCGCCTGACCAACGCGATCCAGAAAATGAACGACGCCCAGGTGTTCATCGATGAAACGCCGGCGCTGAATCCGATCGAGATGCGGGCCCGCGCGCGCCGCCTGTCGCGCCAGTGCGGCAAGCTCGGCCTGATCATCGTCGACTACTTGCAGCTGATGCAGGGCAGCAAGCCGGGCGACAACCGCGCCTCCGAGATTTCCGAAATCTCGCGCTCGCTCAAGGGCCTGGCCAAGGAGCTGCACTGTCCCGTCATCGCGCTGTCGCAGCTGAACCGCTCGCTGGAACAGCGTCCCAACAAGCGCCCGGTGATGTCCGACTTGCGCGAGTCCGGCGCTATCGAGCAGGATGCGGACGTCATCATCTTCCTGTACCGGGACGAGGTCTACAATCCCGACTCACCCGAAAAAGGCACGGCCGAGATCATTATCGGCAAGCAGCGTAACGGCCCGATCGGCGCAATACGTTTGACCTGGATGGGCATGTACACCAAGTTCGGCAACTACAGCGGTGCGCTGACGACCTACCAGGGCGACTAAGTTTTACTTCCCGCAGTACCCGTAAATTTTCTGAGGCCGCCGCCTGGCGGCTGCCTGCAGTAACGATGAATCATGATTGGAGATTGATATGTTTGGACGCTTGATGCCCACCGAGGGCAAATTTTTTGACCTGTTCAACCAGCACGCTGAACTGTGCGTCAAAGGCGCCAAGGAAATGCTGGCCCTGATGACCAACTTCGACGACCTGGAAAACCGCGTGCACGCCATCGAAGGCATCGAGAAACAGGCCGACAAGATCACCTATGCCACCGTCGATCTGCTGCACAAGACCTTCATCACCCCGATCGACCGCGACGACATCCACAAGCTGATCACCAAGATGGATGACATCCTGGACCTGATGGAAGACGCCGGCCAGACCGTGTCGCTGTACGACCTGCACTCGGTGACCCCGGAAGCCAAGCGCCTGGCCGAACTGGTGCTGGCCTGCACCGAGAAGGTCCGCGAAGCGGTGGCCCTGCTGCACAACATGGACAACTCGCGCCAGATCGTCTCGATCTGCGAAGAGATCGACCGCCTGGAATCGGACGCCGACCATGTGATGCGCGCCGCCATGTCCAAGCTGTTCCGCGACGAGCCGGACGTGCGCAACCTGATCAAGATGAAGGCCATCTACGAAATCCTCGAAACGGTGACGGACCGCTGCGAAGATGTGGCCAACATCATCGAAGGCATCATCGTCGAAAACGCGTAATTGCCCCCACGAAAAAGAATAATCCATGAATAGCGTACAAATGAGCATCTATGTGCTGGGAGTGCTGATCTTCCTGGCGCTGGTGTTTGACTTCATGAATGGCTTCCACGACGCGGCGAACGCGATCGCCACCGTGGTCTCGACGGGCGTGCTCAAGCCGCAGACCGCCGTCGCCATGGCCGCCTGCTTCAACTTCATCGCCATCTTCGTGTTTCACCAGCTGACCGTGGCCACCACGGTGGGCAAGGGCACCATCGACCCCGGCGTGGTCGACCAGTACGTCATCTTCGGCGCGCTGATGGGCGCCATCGTGTGGAACCTGGTGACCTGGTACTACGGCATCCCCTCGTCGTCCTCGCACGCGCTGATCGGCGGCCTGGTGGGTGCGGCGGTCGCCAAGTCGGGCACCGGCGCGCTGGTCTCCGCCGGCCTGATCAAGACGGTGATGTTCATCGTGCTGTCGCCGCTGCTGGGCTTCGTGTTCGGTTCGCTGATGATGCTGATGGTGTCCTGGATCTTTGTCCGCACCACGCCGCGCAAGGTCGACACCTGGTTCCGCCGCCTGCAGCTGGCATCGGCCGCGGCGTATTCGCTGGGCCACGGCGGCAACGACGCGCAAAAGACCATCGGCATCATCTGGATGCTGCTGATCGCGGCCGGCCACTCGCTGTCCACCGACGCCGAGCCGCCGCTGTGGGTGGTGGTGTCGTGCTACACGGCGATCAGCTTCGGCACGCTGTTCGGCGGCTGGCGCATCGTCAAGACCATGGGCCAGAAGATCACCAAGCTGAAACCGGTGGGCGGCTTCTGCGCCGAAACCGGCGGCGCCATCACGCTGTTCACCGCCACCGCCCTGGGCGTGCCGGTGTCCACCACCCACACCATCACCGGCGCCATCGTCGGCGTCGGCTCGGCGCAAAAGATGTCGGCGGTGCGCTGGGGCGTGGCGGGCAACATCGTGTGGGCCTGGATCTTTACCATCCCGGCCTCCGCTTTCGTGGCCGCGATCGCATGGTGGATCGGCAAGCACATCCTGTAAGCCTGCGCAGCACGACACGCATGAATGCCGCCCGGTGTACCCTGGGCGGCATTTTTTTTTGTTCCATGGATGGGAGTCGGCCGTGCCGCGTGCGCTACTGTTGATATTGCTGCTCGTGCTGGCCGCCTGCGGCAAGTGCAAGTACGCGCCAGACGACCGTATCGCCGGTGCGGACCTCCGGTGTCAAACTGCCGGTCGAAACTGCCGAGGTCACAGCTTGCCAGGGTGCATGGCTGTCCCGTTACCTGGTATTTCAGCCGGCGACCGGCTCGCCGTTCTCGTCGGCTAGCGGCAGGCTGACGCTGACGATCAGCCACGACAATGTGGCCGGCCTGGAGCGCAGCAGCGCCTACCAACACGGCGGCGCGTGCAGCGTCCGCTGCGAATAGCCGGTCATTGCCATGGCCCGTGCCGGGCTGCGCCGCGGGGTGATCACCTCCGGCTGCTAAAATACGCCTATGCCTTCCATCCTCGCTCTTTTGCGCCGCCTGCGGCCCGACAACTTTACGCTCGCCCTGCTGCTCACCGTGGCCTTCGCCAGCCTGCTGCCGGCCACCGGCCGCGTGGCCGAAGGCTTCGGCGCGGTCACCACGGTCGCCATCGGCGCGCTGTTCTTCCTGCACGGCGCCAAGCTGCCGCGCGAAGCCATCCTGGCCGGCATGACGCACTGGCGGTTGCACCTGCTGGTGCTGTGCTGCACCTTCGTGCTGTTCCCGGTGCTGGGCATGCTGCTCAAGCCGCTCGCGCTGACGGTGCTCACGCCCGACCTGTACCTGGGCATCCTTTTCCTGTGCATGCTGCCGTCCACCGTGCAATCGTCGATCGCATTCACCGCCGTGGCACGCGGCAACGTGGCGGCCGCCGTGTGCAGCGCCTCGGCGTCCAATTTCCTCGGTATCTTCCTCACGCCAGTGCTGGTCAGCGCACTGGTGGTGCACGGCCCGGCGGGCAAGTCCTCGGCCGACGCTGTGCTGTCCATCGTGCTGCAGCTGCTGCTGCCTTTCATCGCGGGTCAGCTGATGCGGCCCTGGATCGGGGCCTGGGTGGACCGCCGCAAGCCGATGCTGAAGTACGTGGACCAGGGCTCGATCCTGCTGGTGGTCTATACGGCCTTCAGCCAGGCCGTCAGCGAAGGGCTGTGGCTCAAGGTCGGCGCGACCGCGCTGCTGGCGCTGACGCTGCTGTGCTGCCTGCTGCTGGCCGTGGTGCTGACGCTGACAGGCTGGCTCAGCCGACGGCTGGGTTTTTGCAAGGAGGATGAGGTGACCATCGTCTTCTGCGGCTCCAAAAAAAGCCTGGCCAGCGGCGTGCCGATGGCCAAGGTGCTGTTTGCCACGTCGTCGCTGGGCGTGGTGATCCTGCCGCTGATGCTGTTCCACCAGATCCAGCTGATGGTGTGCGCGGTGCTGGCGCAGCGTTTCGCGCGCCGCGCGGAGCGCTTGGCGCCATGAGCGTCGTGCGCGCCATGCGCGGCGTGGCGGCGCGGCCGCAGGTGCGGGTGCAGCCGGCAGATCCGGGATCGGCGGATGCGCTGCTGCTGGTGGCGGAGCTGTCGGCGGTGCTGGCGGCCATCACCGGCGACAGCGGCCAGTCGTCCTTCGACGTGGACGACGTGCGTGGCCCGCGGGCGTGCTTTGCCTTGGCGCGTAGTGTGCAAGGCACTGCGCTGGGCTGCGGCGCGTTCCGGCCGCTGGAGCAAGGCATCGCCGAGGTGAAGCGCATGTACGCGCGGCCCGGCCATGGCGGCGTAGGCAGCGCGGTGCTGGCCTACCTGGAAAAACAAGCCGCAGCGCTGGGTTACCAGGCGCTGCGGCTGTCGACGCGCCGCGTCAACACGCGGGCGGTGGCATTCTATGAAGCGCGCGGCTACCGCGTCATTTCCAACTTCGGCCGCTACGCCGCCAAGCCCGAGTCGGTCTGCTTCGAAAAGCAGCTGTGACCCGGGCCGGTCCCGTCAGTTGATGGTGACGTTGGCGCTGGTGGCCACGCCGTTCGGCGTGGTTACCGTGACCGTGAATTTGCCCTTCGAAGCTTGCGATGGGCAGCCCACCGTGACCAGGTGGGACCCCGGTATGATGCTTTGGCCAACGGCCCGCACGACATTCGGCACCTTCACGCTGCCGGGGACCACCGGGACGAATGTGGCGCCGAACAGGGCATTGAAGTCGAGCACGGTCCCGGCCGGCATGATGTTGTTGCGCTCGTCTTTCACCGTCACCAGGATGTCGGCGGTCAGGTTGGCGTTGCACACGGGCGCCGTCGGCGAGAAACTGATCACGGCCCTGCTGCCCGAGAAGATCAGGCCGACCTGCCGCGATATATATTGCACGTACGGGCTCCTGGTTGGCGGCGAGCGCAGCACGCCGTTGTACACGCCGTCCCCGGGTGTGCTGCACGTCGTATTCTGGTTCAGGCCGATGCACGGTTCGCCGCTTGACCAGGCGCCGTTCTCGTCGTCGTCGCGGAACACGTCGGGACTAAGGTCGATGAACGCTTCGCCGCTGTCGTAGACGTTGTTGCCATTGGCGTCGATCAAGGTTTCCTCGCCCTGTGCATAAGCCAGTACCACGACCTTGCCGTCGGATTTGCGTGGCGCCCCCGAACGCAATTCGACCGTGCAGGTGCCGGAGCCGGGACCGACCCGCGAATTGGTGGTCTGGGAGGTGCCGGGCGGTACGCCAGGGACCACGTTGTCCGGGGTGGCGCCGGGAGGCGGCAGCGAACCGGTGACGCAGGAGGCGCCGATCACGCCCGCGCTGGTGGTGAAATTGACGGCGGTGCCATCCGGCGCCGGGTTGCCGAAATGGTCGCCCAGGCTGGCTGTAATGAAGCTGCAGGACAGATCGAACTCGAACCCCTCGCAATTGCCGGTGGAGGCAGCAAGCGAGAGATGGCGCTGGTCCGGTACGCCGGTAGAGATCACCAGGATGTTCGAGAGCGTGGTAATTTCCGTGCCCCTTACCCTGGCGACCACGCTGACCGAAGTTGGAATGGTGCCGGCGCTAACCAGGGTGGTCACCGTGCCGTCCGCTCCCGAAGTAGCCGAGGCCGGAGTGAGCGTCAGTCCGCCGATGGTGCCGACCGCCATCGTATCGGCGAACAGGAAATCGATCTGCTTGCCCGAGGCAGGGTTGCCAGTCACGTCCATCACCTGGAATTTGAGGGTGGAGAATTCCTGGCGGCCGAAGCCGCCGGTGCCCTTCAGCGCAATATTGGTGGTGTTCGCATTGATAAACTTGATCGAACCGGCGGCAGCGGGCAGCACGGTCAGCGTGCCGGCCCGGCTGATGTTGCCGCCCAGCGTGACGCTGGCGGTGATCACGTCCGGCACCCCGCAGCCGCGGTCGGAATAGCTTGCCGTCGCGACGCCATTTTGCGTCAATACTGGTGAACCGATGGAAGCCCGGCCTGCCGCCACGCAGGGCGAGGTGAAGCTGACCGGGAGCACCGGCAGATAAGGCGCGCCATCGCTTTGGACGGTGACGCTGACGCTGGCATTGCCGCCCGCCGACAAGATGGAAGGCGTCATGGTCAGGCTGCTCAGCGCGAGGGCCTTGAATCCGACGCTATAGTTCAATGACGCCGATGCCGGGATAGCGCCCACGCTGGCTGCGGCCTGGGCGGTGTAGGCGCCCGCCTGCGTGCCGGCATTGATGCCGACCTTGGCGATGCCGCTGGCGTCGGTCAGCGCGGTGCCGGAGGGCGGTTCCATGACCGAGGTTTTGTCGCTGCTGGAGAATGTGACGGCGACGTTTGCTTGCGGCACGCCAGCGCTGTTTCTGATGGTGGCCGAGAGCGTGCCGCTGCGTTCGGGCGAGATGGCGGTGGTGGGGGCGCCGCCGGTGTCGGCCAGCGACAGCGTAACCATGCTGGCCGGGGCGCTGACGGCGTAGCTCACTTGCGCGGTCAGGTTGCCGCTGGCGAGGGCGGCGGTCGCGGTGGCGGTGAAGGCGCCGGCCTGCGTGCCCGCATTCAGGCCGATCCTGGCCACGCCGCTGGCGTCGGTCAACGCGCTGCCGGAGGCGGGACTGAGAACGGCAGTTTTGTCGGACGTGATCACGGTCACGGTGACGTTGGGCACGGCATTGCCGCGCGCGTCTTTCAGCGTCAGCACCAGGGTACCGCTGCGCGACTGCGAAATGGAGGTGATGGCGGCGCCGGCCGAATCGGTCAGCGCCATGGCCAGTGAGGAGGCGGTGCTGGACGGCGTGCTGGTGGTGCCGCCGCAGGACGGCAGGGCGGGATCGCGCCCGGCGTCAAAGCTGACGCATCCGCCGCTGGGGCCGCCGCCGCCGCCACAGGCGGTCAACACGCTCGCCAGGACGGCGGCAAGCAGGAACTGTGCTGGTCGGGAATACCTCGATAAGTCTCGCATGTGCCACCCCAATTTGGTTGGATTTGGAATTGTTCTGGACGCTCAATCGTTGCTGCTGGTGTTTGTGCTGATGCCGGTGCCGAGGGCGGCCAGCAAGGTGGCGGCGTTTTCCGCGCTGGCCAGCTGGGCTGGCGCGTCTTTGCCCAGCACCAGGCGCAGCTCGGTGCGCGTGCGCGGCCCGGCGTCCTGCAGCATGGCCTGGCCGCGCAGCGCGGCTTGCAGCTCGGCAGCCTGCTGGCGGTAGCCGGGGCGGTACTCGATGGTGGTCTGCTGCTGGCGGTAGGGCTTCTCGTTGCTCAGGCGCTCGACCGGGATGCCCAGTTGCGCCAGTGCGCGGCGGAAGCGCTTGGCCAGGCCGGGCACGCCGTTGCCGTTGGCAATTTCCAGCTGCGCTAGCAGCGCGGCGGAAGGCGCCGGCACGGCGGGCAGCGGCGCAGGGGCCGACGATGCAGTGGCAGGCAATGGCGCCACGGCCAAGCTGGTGGCGGTCGCTGCCACGGTTGCGGCAGCATCGCTTGCTATTTTCGTGGCGGCTGCGGCGGCCGCTTCGGTCGCCGCGTGGCGCAACTGGAGCTGGCGCAGCTGCTCCTGCACTTCGCGCAGTTCGGCGCGAGTTGGCGGCGGCAAACCGGCGTCGACGGCCTCGGCGGCGGGCAGCGCTGCCGCCGAGGCGGTGACGGCGCCGGGGGCGGCAGGCAGCGGCAAGCGCGTGGCCGGCACCGCTGGTGCGGTGGCGGTGGCGGCAGGCATGGGGGGAGCGGCACCGGCGGACACCGCCGGTACAGCTTGCACTGCGGTTCCAGCGGCCCCGGCGGAGGGACTGATCGCGGTGCTGATGGGTGCTGGCGCTGGCGCGGCGGCCAGCTGGGCGCTGGCGGCGCCGGCGGCAGCCGCCGCTTCGGCCAGACGCAGATTGTCTTGCGCACGGGTGCTGGCTGCGTCCAGCGCCAGGGCGCGGCGCAGCATGGCGATGGCGGCTTGCTGGTCGCCCATCAGGTGGTACACATAGCCCAGGTTGTTGCTCAGCTGCGCTTGTGCCGGGTAGTCGTCCACCAGGGCCAGCAAGGCGTCGCGCGCTTCGGCCAGACGGCCCTGGCGCGCGTCGATGGCCGCCACCGCCATGCGGGCGTCAAGCTGGCGGCCGTCCAGCGCGAGCGACTGCGCGTAGGCCCCCATCGCCAGCCCGATCTGGCCGCGCTCCTGGTGGTATTTGCCGAGCCGGTACCAGGCGGCCGCGCCCTGGTCGCCGCTGTGCTGCATGCGCAGCAGCGGCTGCACGGCCAGCGCGGTGGTGTGCGGCGGCGGCGACGCGCAGCCCAGCAGCAGTACCGCGCTGCAAGCGGCCAGCAGCGGTGCGGGAAGGCGGCGCGTGCCGCTGATGCGCACGGCTGCGGCGCGGATGGTGGACTCGCGGGAAACGGACGCGCAGGACATGGAATCGTGAGACATGGAATCGTGGGACATGGAAGTCTCCTTATTGGCTGCTCATGCCGGGCAGCAGCACCCGGTAGATCTGGATGAAAGCCGGCCCCATCAACACCACCAGCAGGGACGGGAAAATGAAGAAAATCAGCGGGAACAGCAGCTTGAGCGCGATCTTGGCGGCTGCTTCCTCGGCGCGCTGGCGGCGCTTGGTGCGCAGCGTTTCGGACTGCACCCGCAGCGAATCGGCCACGCTGGTGCCGAAACGCTCGGCCTGGATCAGCATGGCCACCAGCGCGTCGACGTCGTCCACCCCGGTGCGTAGCGCCAGGTTGCGCAGCGCGCGGTCCTTCGGATTGCCGGCGCGCAGCTCCAGGGTCACCAGCTTGAGCTCCTCGCTCAGCACCGCGCTGCGCAGGCTGATCTCCTGCGATACCCGGCCCAGCGCGGCGTCAATCGCCAGCCCGGCTTCGACGCACACCGTCATCAAGTCCAGCGCGTCGGGGAAGCTCTCGAAGATTTCGCGCTGGCGCTGCTTGACGCGCATGCGCAGCAGCTGGTTGGGCAGGTAGTAGCCGGCGGCCGCCGCAATGAGTAGCCACATCAGCAGCGAGTTGCCCTCCAGGCGGCCGACGCCCACGTTCAGCCCCAGGTACAGCGTCAGCGGCAGCGCGATGGCCAGCGCCGTCTTGGCCGCGAAGTACAAGGTGGGAGCGGTAGGATGGCGCAGGCCGGCATTCATGAAGCGGGTGCGGATGGCCGAATTTTCCCAGCTGTTCTCGGGCGCGGATAATTGCCCCAGGGCCGAGGCCCAGCGCGTCATGCGCGCGCTCCACGGACCGGGTGCGCGCCGCTTGCGCTCGGCCGAATCGCCGACCTCGGCCAGGCGCTGCTGCACCGGACTGCGCGACAGCCGGCTCAGCATCAGCAGCACGGCGCCGAACACGGCCACGAACAGCAGGGCCAGGCTGGCTAATTGGAATGGACTCATGGCGGACTCCCGGTTCTACAGGTCTACAGGTTCGGAGGATGCGGCGCGCGCTACACGCGGATATGGATCATCTTGCGCATGACGAAAAAGCCCAGCAGCATCTGGCCGCCGGCGAAGCCGAGCATCATGCGTCCGGCCGGATCGGTAAACAGCACGTTCAGGAAGGCCGGGTTGGCCAGCTGTATCATGGCGGCCGCGCCGAAGGGCAGCAGGCCCAGCACCCAGGCCGACATGCGGCCCTCGGCCGACAGCACGCGCACCTGGCCCAGCAGCTTGATGCGCTCGCGGATGATGGTGCTGATGTTGTCGAGCAGCTCGGCCAGGTTGCCGCCCGTCTCGCGCTGGATGGTGACGGCGATGACGAAGTAGCGCAGGTCGGTGCTGGGCACGCGGGTGGCCAGGTTCATCAGCGCGTCCTGCATGGCGATGCCGAAATTGACCTCGTCGAAAGCGGTGGCGAACTCGCCGGCGATCGGGTCGCGCATCTCGTTGCCCACCATGTTGAGCGCGGTGGGGAAGGCGTGGCCGGCGCGCAGCGCGCGGCCAATCAGGTCGAGCGCGTCGGGCAGCTGCTGGTCGATCTGCTGCAGGCGGCGGCGCTTGCGGCGCATCACGTACTGCAGCGGCAGCAGGCAGCCGGCCGCGCCCACCGCCAGCGCCAGCAGCGGCGGCAGGCCGGCCCACAGCGCGGCGATGGCCACCGGCACGACCGCCAGGCCCATCAGCGTCAGCAGGCGCGACACGCTCCAGCTCAGGCCGGACTGTTCCAGCAAGCGGTCGAGCTGGTGCGCGCGCGGCATGCCCAGCAGCAGGCGCTGCATCAGCGGCGACTTGCTCAGCAGGCGCTGCTTGATCATCGAGCTGCCCTCGCCGTTGGCGCCGGCCGACATCATGCGCAGGCGGCGCGCAATCCGTTCCGCCTCCGGGCCGCGGCTGGCGTTCCAGCCCAGGAACAGGCCTTCGACCGCCAGCACCACGGCGATGAAGATCAGGATGCCGAAGATGTAATAGAGATAGTCCACGATGGTTCTCCTAGTCAGGCCCGCTTGGCCGCCGTCCCGTTACGTCAGATCCCGGCTGGGATCGAACAGCGTCTCGTCCACCGTCACGCCAAAGCTCTTCAGGCGCTCGCAAAAGCGTGGCCGCACGCCGCTGGCACGGAAGGCGCCAAGCACCTTGCCGCCCTGGTCGACCCCGGTCTGCTTGAAACTGAACACTTCCTGCATGGTGATCACTTCGCCCTCCATGCCGGTGATTTCGGCGATCGACATGACCTTGCGCTTGCCGTCGGTCAGGCGCGCCACTTGCACCACCACGCCGATGGCCGAGCTGATCTGCTGGCGCATGGCTTTCACCGGCAGGGTGGCCGCAGCCATGCTGATCATGTTTTCCAGCCGTGTCAGCGCCTCGCGCGGATTGTTGGCGTGGATGGTGGCCATCGAGCCCTCGTGGCCGGTGTTCATGGCCTGCAGCATGTCGAGCGCCTCGCCGCCGCGCACCTCGCCCAGGATGATGCGGTCCGGCCGCATGCGCAGCGCGTTGCGCACCAGCGAGCGCTGCGTCACCTCGCCCTTGCCCTCGATGTTGGGCGGGCGCGTTTCCAGCCGCACGATGTGGGGCTGCTGCAGCTGCAGCTCGGCCGCGTCTTCCACCGTGATGATGCGCTCGGCGTGGCTGATGAAGCCGGAAATCACGTTCAGCATGGTGGTCTTGCCGCTGCCGGTGCCGCCCGAGATCAGGATGTTGACCTTGGCCTTGCCCAGTCCCTGCAGGATGGTGGCCATGCCGCTGCTCAGGCTCTGGAATTCCACCAGGTCGGCCAGGCGCAGCGGCTCGGCGGCGAAGCGCCGGATCGACATGATCGGGCCGTCGATCGCCAGCGGCGGGATGATGGCGTTCACGCGCGAGCCGTCCGGCAGCCGCGCGTCGACCATGGGGCTGGACTCGTCGATGCGGCGCCCCACGCGCGAGACGATCTTGTCGATGATTTTCATCAGGTGGGCGTCGTCGGTGAAGCGCACCTCGCTCAGTTCCAGGCGGCCGCCGCGCTCCACATACACCTGGCTGTGGGTATTGACCAGGATGTCGGACACGGTCGGGTCGCACAGCAGCGGCTCGAGCGGGCCGAAGCCGAGCACCTCGTACTGGATGTCGCGCGTCAGGCTGCGCCGCTCGGCGTCGTTGATGACCACGGTGTCCTCGTCCAGCAGGCGGCTCACCAGCACTGCCAGCTCGTCGCGGATCTGGCCCTTGCTCAGCTGCTGCATGCCCTCCAGGTCGACCCGGTCCAGCAGGGCCTGGTGGGTGCGGTGTTTCAGGGCCTGGTAGGTGGTGCTGTCGACGCCGCCCGCTTTCGGCAGCGCGTACGGCGCCGTGCTGCCGAAGGCCGAGCCGCCGCTGGTGAGGCGGTCACGCAGTGATTGGGTTTCCGAGGTCATGGCGGGTGTCTCCTGTATTGGGTGAAAGTCCGGGACTAGGCGCGCTTGAGCATGCGCGACAGCCAGCTGCGCGATTCTTCGGCGTTGTCGCCGACCAGCGTGCGCGCCATTTCCAGCAGCGCGCGGGAAACCGGGCTGGTGCGCGCCAGCTGCAGGATGGGCACGCCCTGGTTGACCGAGGCGGCAGCCGCCTCGTAGTGGTTGGGCACGGTCTTGTACATGGGCGAGCCGAACGCTTCTTCGCAGTCGCTCAGGCGGATCTCGCCGCTGGCGGCGTAGCGGTTGACGATCAGGTGGATCTTGTCGCGGCTGTAGTCCAGCGAGCGGAACAGGCCCAGCAGGCGTTTGCCGTCGCGGATGTAGGGCAGGGTCAGCTGCAGGATGGGGAAGATCATGTCGGCGTGGTCCAGCGCGCGCACGCTCACCGCGTCCAGGCTGCGGCCGATGTCGAGCAGCACGAAGTCGTAGTGCAGGCGCGCCAGCTGCAGCAGCTGCTCGGCGTGCTCGGGCTTGACGTCATTGGCCTGGGCCGGGTCGTCCGGCGCGGCCAGCACATGGAAGTTGGGGCACACCTGCACCATCGAGGCGGCCAGGAAGGACGCATCCAGGCGGTGGATCTGCTGCGCCACGTGCGACAGCGTGGCCAGCGGCTTGCGGTCGGACACGAACAGCGAGGCGTCGCCGAACTGCAGGTTCAGGTCCAGCAGCGCCACCCGCTTGTTTTCCTGGGTGGCCAGCGCGTAACCCAGGTTGGTGCCCAGGAAGGTGGCGCCGCTGCCGCCCTTGCAGGAGATGAAGGCCAGCACCTTGCCCAGCGAGCGGTTGCTGGCGCTGAGCTTGTCTTCGATGCGGCGCATGGCCGCGTGCAGCTGGGACGGGTCGAGCGGCGCGGCCAGCACTTCGCGCACGCCGCTGCGCATGGCGCGCAGCAGGAATTCGGCCGGCTGCGGCTGGCACACCAGCACGATGGCCATGGCCGGGTTGCGGCTGCTGAGCACTTCCAGCTGCTCCAGGTCGGCGCTGTCCAGCGTGGCCTGGTGCAGCAGCAGCACGGCCGCGCCGCGCGGCTCCTGCAGCCGCGCCAGCGTGCCGGCCACCACGTCGATTTCGTCGGCAGTGCTGCGCTCGCGCAGCAGCCGGGCTATTTCCAGCAGATTTTTTTCCGCTTGCGACACAACGATGATACGCATGATGCTGCTCCTTGAGGTCAATCGCACACCGGGTTGGCGATGCCGTCGATGGCGCTGCGCATGCTCTCGCGCGGCAGCGTGGTGCTAAACGCCGGCAACGTCAGCGCCAGCGGGACAAAGGGTATATAAGTGGCCACCGTGGTGCCGGCCAGCACGCTCACCGTGACGCTGGTGCAGGTGTTCAGGTCGCACCCGGCCGGCGCATAGGTCACGCTGATCTGGGCCGTGGGCAGGATGTCCAGGATGTTTTGCATGCGCGTCTTGATGGCGCTGTCGTTGATGTCGCACACGGCCGCCACGCGCGCGCCCAGGCGGGTCGCCTCCACGCCCGCGTTCCAGTAGTACAGCATGCGGCCCATTTCCATCATGCCCAGCAGCAGCATCAGGAACAGCGCCACCACGATGGCGAATTCGACCGCGGTGGTGCCGCGCTGGCGGGCCGAGAAATGGCGTGTGGTTGGCGTTTTCATAGGATCTGCCGCATGGTGGTGCTGACGTCGCTGAACGTGATGGTCGCGCCGGTCAGGTTGGTAAATACCGGCAGCGGCACCACCGGGGTGAACACATAGCCGCTGATGGTGACGGACACCAGGTTGATCACGCCGCTGCCGGTGGCCTGGTTGGCGTGCGTGCCGGCGCAGCTGGTGCTGTCGCACACACTGACCATGGCCGTGGTCAGGCCCGGCAGCAGCGTGCTGCCGCTGCAGTCGCGCGTGCCGTACACGGCCAGGCACTGGGCGATGGCGATGTCGGCGGCGTCGCCGGGGCCCTGGCCGGACAGGTAGCGGGTGGCGTCGCGGGTGGCCTTGATCAGCGAGTTGTACTGGTACATGGCGCGCCCCAGTTCGGTCACGCCCAGCGTCAGCGGCACCAGCACCGTGGCCAGGATGGCCAGTTCGATGGCGGCGGTGCCGGCCTGGCGCCGCAGCGCCGGGCGGCGCCCGCGCAGGGCGCGGAGCGAGGAGCGGAAGTCGGACGTGTGCATGGCCGCTCCTATTGCACCAGGGCCGGCACCAGCGGCCCCATGCTGCTTGGACCGCCCACCGCGCCGGAAGTGGCGCAGGCGCTGGACAGGTCGGTAGACTTGCCGCGGTATTCGAGGAACACCTCGTCGTCGTCCTTGCCCATGGGGTGCAGCATCAGCACGCAGGCATAGCCCAGCACCGGTACCTGTTGCGAGCCGGTGCCGCCGGCCCAGGCCGCGCAATTGACCACCGGCGCGGTCACCAGGCGGCGGTCGGCGCCATACTGCTGGTGCTGGGCGGCGCTGCTGACGGCCGGGTTGCCGATGATGTTGATGCCGGACGCGCTGTCGCCCTGGTAGGGCTTGAACAGGGTGCGCGCCGCCAGGAAGTTGCTGGTGCTGCCGCTGGTGCCGCCGTAGGCGTTGAATTTGGACGGCCAGCTGGTGGCGGTATAGGCAAAGCCGGTGTAGTCCGGGGTGGCCGTGGTGACGCTGTCGCTGCCCTGGTACAGGCCGAAGCGGGTGTTCCAGGCCTTGGCCAGGCTGGCCTTGTTGCCCTGCTCGCCCACGTTGCTGGACGAGGAAGTGCTGCACTGGCCGGTGCCCTTGAGCAGGTCGCCCAGCTCGCTGGCGCCGCCGCCCGGCGGCGTGAAATCGATCCAGTCGAAGCTGCCGGTGGCCGACGAGCTCAGCTTGCTGGTCACCCACTGGCCCACGGTCAGGCCGGCGAACGGATTGCTGGAGGTGCCGGTGGCGGTCATGCACACGCCGATCGGAATGGCGCAATTGGTCTGGGCCGGCGACAGCGAGGCCACCGCGTCGGCGTTGATCGATTGCGCGCCTACGCCCAGCACCTGCATGAACCAGGGCAGCACGCCGGTCTGGCGCGGCTGGCAGCGCACGTATTTGGCGGCCGGGCTGGCGCCGGCGGCGCGCGACAGGTAGGACGAGGCCGGCCCGTAGGTGGTGCTGAAGGTGATGTCGGCGGCGGTCAGCTGGGCCGAACCCAGCGGGCTGCCCTGGAAATCGATGCGGTTGCGTCCGGCCACCGCCAGGCCGGCGTTCTCGGCGTTGATGAGGAAGCTGGCGGCGCAGGCGCCGGCCGACGGGTCGCAGGTCAGTTCGCGCGAGGCGGCCAATGCGCAAGCATCGGCTGCGTTCTGCAGCTCGGTCTTCTGCATGTACAGGCGGCCGCCATCCAGCGCCAGGCCGGCAAAGCCGATCAGGATGGGCAGGGCAATGGCGGCGATGACCGCCACGGCGCCGCGCTGGCGCCGCTGGGCTGGGGACAGGAGCGAGAACATGGCGGCGCCTATTTGCCTTTGCCGCTGCCGCTGCCGATGCCGATGGTGAAGGCCTGCGGCTGCGGTTCCGGCGCCTGGAACGATTTCTGGTACTGGGCGTAGGCGCTGGCGGCGGCGCGCCCGTCGATGCCGTCGGCCGGCCTGGCCTGGCGGCCGGCCTCCGGGTAGCGCACCTGCTGCACGTTGAGCATGCGTACCGACTGCTCCATCTGGGCGTCCAGCAGCGGCGACTGCTGGGCGCAGCCGGCCAGCAAGGCCAGCAGCGATGCGGCCACGGGGACAAGGAAAGTGGAAGTCTGCATGATGGACTCCTATTTGAGGTCAAAGCCGCCGCCGGCGGCGGCTGCGGTGGAGGCGGGGGCGGCCGGCGGCTTGCCTTCCAGCTTGCCCTGCAAGAAGAACTCGCTGCGGCTGGGCTGGATGTAGCCGTCGGTGGGCAGCTTGTAGTCCAGCGGCAGCGGCTGCACCAGGCGCGGCGTGATGACGAACACCAGTTCGCTGCGGTCGGTCTGGAAGTCGCTGCTGCGGAACAGCGCGCCCAGCACCGGGATCTCGCCCAGCACCGGGAAGGCCTTGACGTTGGTGGTGACGTTGTTCTTGATCAGGCCGCCGATCGCGAAGCTCTGGCCGTCGCGCAGCTGCACCGTGGTGGTGGCGCGGCGCGTGGTGAACGAGGGCAGGATGGCGGTGGTGTTGACGCCGGTGGCGGTGATGCCCACGCCTTCCTTGTTCAGGTCGGACACCTCGGGCGCCACTTTCAGGTTGATCAGGCCGCCCGCCAGCACGGTGGGGGTGAACTTGACCGCCACCCCGAACTCTTTCTCCTCCAGCGTGATGGTCTGCTGGCCGCCGTTGTTGTTTTGCGCCACCGGGATGAAGATCTTGCCGCCGGCCAGGAAGCTGGCTTCCTGGCCGCTGATGGCCATGATGGTCGGCTCGGCCAGCACCTTGATCAGGCCGTCGCGTTTTTGCGCATCCAGCGTCAGGAAGTTGCCATTGCGGTTGTTGAAGCCGTCGAGCACGGCCGGGTTGTTGCTCAGTAAATTGGTCAGCATGGTGTAAGTCCAGGAGCCGATGGTGCGGCTCATGCCCAGGCTGGCGCCCAGCTGGTCGACCAGGGTCTTGGACACCTCGGCCACTTTCACCTCCAGCATTACCTGCTGCGGCGCGGCGATGGCCAGCATGTTGACCACCTTGGGCGCCGCCTGGCCCTGGCCTTCGGCCTGGCCCTGGGCGGGACTGCGGCCGCGCTGCAAGTGGGCGTTGGCCAGCGCCAGCACCTGTTCAGCCTGCACCACGTCGGCCACCGTGCCGGACACGATGATGGTGTCGCCGGCCGGCGTGATGCGGATCGATTCGCTCACTTTTTCCGGCAGCATCGCATAGCTGGCCTTGAGCACGGCAGTGTCCATGCTGACGGTCACGTCCAGGATGCTGGCGTCGCCCTGCTGGTTCCACATGATGACGTTGGCGGCGCCGGGCCGCTTGCCGATCAGGTAGAGCTGGTTGGGCTGGATGTACTTGGCGTCCAGCACGCAGGGATCGCTGACGAACAGGCGCGCCACCGGAGCGTCGAGCGGGCGCAGTACCGAGCGGCCCTCGGCCAGCGACACGGCCGTGGTCTGCGCCGGGCCCTTGGCCGCAGGCAGGCGGCGCGGCGCTTCCTGCACTTTGCCGGGTTCGCCCGCCGTGGTCACGCCTTCGCAGCCGCCGGCGGCCGCTGCCGCGGCCAGGGCGGCGCCCGGACTGGCCGCCGCCAGGCAGGCCGCGATGGCCAGAAGGTGCCGGCGCGCCGCTGGCGCCCTTGTGCTGAGTGGTTTCATGTGATGGTCTCCTGTGGCTGGCCGAAGCGGCCGCGCAATGGCGTTCGTGGCGTTCATGGCATTCAATCGCATTCAATGGCGTTCAGTAGCGTTCAGTAGCGTTCAAAGCTGACGGCGGTGCCGCGCATGACTTCCACCATGTCAGCTTCGCGCGGCGGCTGCGCCGGGCGGGGGCGCACCAGCACTGCCGCCCGGGCCGGGGCTGGCGCCGGCGGCGCGGCCGCCAGCTTGGCGTCCAGCAGGCTGGCCTTGGTGGCGCCGGCGGTACGCACCGGGTCGGGGTCGGCCTGGTTGCGCAGCACCAGCGACAGGGTGCCCACGCTGCGCGCCAGGTCCAGCCGCTCGGCCTGCTGCGGCGACAGTTCCAGCGTTACCGCGTTGACCACCTTGGGCTTGGTCTCGTCGCGTCCCGCTTCCTGGGCGATGGCCAGCACCAGTATCCGTTCCAGCACGATCTTGGAGATGCTGGCGTCCTTCATGCCGCGCGGCCCGTCCTCCTGGGTGTTGACCAGCACGTCGACGAAGTTGCCGGGCAGGGCGAAGCCGGCCACGCCCACCACGTCGTTGACCCGCACCGTCATGGCGCGCTTGCCCTCGGCCACCACCGCCGACAGTCCACCCTGGGTGCCGGGCGGCGCCAGCTTGCCTTCCATCAGCGGCTCGCCGCGCTGCAGGCTGGAGCGCGTCACGCGCGAGGCCAGCAGCTTGGGGTCGCTGATGGCGCCGGGCGGCATGGCGTTGGCCGGCCAGTCCACCATGCGCACCATGTCGGGGTTCAGGCGCGAGCCCAGCGCGATGTCGACCAGCGCCACCGCCACCTTGCCGGTGCCGGCCTGGCTGGCGGCCTGTCCATTGATCCAGCGTGCCGCCACCAGCACGGCGCCGCCTGCAAGTATCACGGCGATCAGCATCATCACCAGTGCGCGTGTGTTTCTCATGTTCGTCTCCTCTGCCTTGCCGGCGTTGCGCCGGGTTCAGGCGCCAGTGAAATAATTGTTCCAGGCCCAGTCCAGCACCGGCCGTCCCAGTTGCGGTGTGCAGCCCTGATAGCGCGCCAGGTCGCACACCTGGCCCAGGATGTCGCGCGGATAGCAAGCCATCAGCGCGCGCTGCTGCGGGCCGTGCAGCTGGTCCAGCAGGTAGCGGAAGTGCTCCTCGGCGTATGGGATAGCCAGCTGTTCGCACTGCTGCTGGAATACCCGCTGGTACTGCGCCTCGGTCAGCGCGCCGACGTGGATCTTGTAGCCCAGCCGGCGCAGGAAAGCTGCGTCGGCCAGGTCGGCCGGCGCCAGGTTGGACGAGAACACCACGGTCACGTCAAACGGAATAGGGAACTTGTAGCCGCTTTGCAGCGCCAGGAAATCGAGGTGGCGGTCCATCGGCACGATCCAGCGGTTCATCAGTTCGCTGGGCGAGCAGCGCTGGCGGCCCAGGTCGTCGATGATGAACACGCCGCCGTTGGCCTTCAGGTGCGGCGGCGCCAGGTACAGGCGCGAGCCGGTGTCGAAGCGCAGGTCCAGCATGTCCAGGGTCAGCTCGCCGCCGGTCAGCACCGCCGGGCGCGTGCTGCGCAGCCAGCGCTGGTCACGCGGTGCGCGGCGGTCGAACATGCCGGGCGGCGGCCCGCCTTCCTCTATCATGCTGTGCACCAGTGGGTCGTACAGCGAGATGACCGCGCCGTCCACCATCAGCGCGTAGGGCAGCGTGATCTCGCCTTGCAGCAGCAGGCGCAGGCGCTCGGCCAGATAAGTCTTGCCGCTGCCGGCCGGGCCATGCACGAACATGGCGCGGCCGGAATTGAGCGCCGCGCCTAGCTGGCCGAGCAGCTCGGTGCTGATCACCAGGTGGCCCATCACTTGCTGCATGCGCTCGCGGGTGATGCCGATGTGGCGCACGCTGTCCTGCTGCACCTGGGCCGCGTAGTCGGCCAGGGGCACCGGCGCCGGGCCGGCGTAGGCGTCGCGCCGCAGCACGTCCAGCGCCCGCACGCGCCCGGACTCGGTCAGGTTGTAATATAGGTCGGCGTCGGTGCCGCTGCTGCCGCGGCGGCCGATCTCACACAGCTTTTCGGCGCGCATGAAGGTCAGCAGCGGATCGAGCACGCTGGGCGGCAGCTTGCTCAGCGCGGACAGCTCGGCCAGGCGCAGCTGGCCGCGCATGGCCAGCATCTTGCCCAGCAGCTCGGTCAGGAACATGAACGGCAGGCCGGTTTCCTCCACGGTGCGCGGCGCGGGCTTGCGCGGCGTGCCCTTCAGCGGCAGCGGCGGCTGTGCCGGCGCGGCGGCAGGGCGGGACAGGACGGCTTGGGCGGTATCGGCTGGCATGGCGGGACCTCGGGTCAGAACAGCAGGGGAATCAGGCGACATTTCACCTGGCCCATGTAATTCAGGTACTGCACGTCGCGCGCCAGGAAGCGCTCTTCACGCACGATGCGGGCCATCAGCAGCACCACGCCGAGCAGCACCAGCAGCAGGTTGGCCAGGCTGGTGTTGACCAGCACGTAGCCCAGGTACATCAGCAGGTAGCTGGCGTACAGCGGGTGGCGCACCAGGCGGTACAGGCCGCCGGTCTTGACGGTGCGGCGCGCGGCCACCAGGCCGAAGCTGCGGTTCAGCGACAGCAGACCGCCGATTTGCAGCAGCACGCCGGCGGCGATCATCGCCGCGCCGCCTGGCAGCATGCCGCTGGCCGTGGGCGTGAACAGCAGCGGGGTGGCGGTGCCGGCCAGCGCCAGCAGCCAGTCCAGCGGCGCGTCCGACACGGCGGCCGGGCGGTCGCGCAGCAGGAACAGCATGGCCACCAGCGATTCGGAGCCGGCGAACAGCAGGTAGCTCCAGGCGCCGGTATGCTGCCAGGCCAGCAGGTGGCTGTAGCAGAAGCTGATCCAGACGCCGGCCAGCAGCAGGGCGCCGCAGGCGTGCAGGGTGCGCGAAGCAAGCAGGCAGCGCAGGGGAGTGGTCGTTGTTTTCATAGCAGGTCTCGCCAGGCTGGAAGGTCGGATAGCAGCAGCTGCAGGGTGGTGCCCGCCGCAATGGCGATGGCATACGGCAACTGGCCGGTGGGTGCGGTGGGGGCGTCCACGCTGACGCGGCCGCCGCCGATGCCGCGCAGCATGGTCGACAGCAGCATGGTGCGCAGGTTGTTCCAGACTCGCGCCAGGTCGCCGCGCTGCGCGGCCACCGCCAGTCCCAGCAGGCCGCCGGCCAGCAGCGACAGCAGGCCGGCCCCCAGCACCTGCTGCGGGCCCAGGAAGGCGCCGGCCATGGCCAGCAGCTTGACGTCACCGGCGCCCATGGTGCCCAGCATATACATGGGCAGCAGCATGGCCAGGCCCAGCGCCATGCCGGCCAGCCCGAGCAGCAGACCCAGCGCGCCAAAGGGGTGGGCGTACAGGCCGGCGCCGGCCGGCAGCATGCCCTGCAGCGCCAGGCCGGCCAGCGCACCCGGCAGCACCAGGGCGTTGGGAATGCGGCGCGCCTTCACGTCGTGCCAGACGGCGGCCGCCATCAGGCCGAGCAGCAGCAGCAGCGGCAGCGCCATGCGCGGGTCGGCAGCCAGCCGCGTGGCCAGGCCGGTCATCGAGGCAAGTACGGCGTCGGTCATCGCGGCGGCCATGGAGCCAGCCGGCAATTCCGCCACTGCGTGGGCCGCTGGATTAACCATGATGCGGCCTCCCGGCCGGCAGCGCGCGGCCCGGTATCTGGCGTGGCAGTCCGTGTTGCAGCCAGCCGGTCAGCTTCCACAGCAGCGCCGCGCCGATGGCGCCGACGTAGCCGTCCACCGCGTAGTGCCAGCCCAGGTGCACCGAGCCAATCATGATGAGCAGCGCGAACGCGGTCAGCGCCATGCCGGCAGCGCGGTTCAGGCGCCAGCCGGCCAGCGCCATCAGCACCGAGCTGGCCACGTGCATGCTGGGCATGGCCGAAATTGCCATGCCGGAGATGGCGCTGCCATTGCGGTAATCCTGCCACAGCATTTCCTGCACCCGCAGCGCCAGCAGCGGCACCTCGCGGTCGGCCAGATGCAGGGCCTGCATCTGGGCGGCGTAGGGATTGGCGCCGTCCAGCACCAGGCCGTAGTAGCACGGCCCGGCCGAGGACATCAGCACCGCCAGCACGTTGCCCAGCAAGGCCCAGGTCAGTACAAAGCTGAACAGGAACTGCATGCGCAGGGCGGCGCGTTCGCTGCTGAACACCAGCCAGTAGGTCAGCGCGAACATGATGAAGAACCACAGGTGGTAGGCCAGGTTCAGCGCGGCCGTCAGCAGCGGATGGCCGAACGCCGCCTGCAGCCAGACCCAGGGCGCGACGCCGCCGTGCAGCGCCAGGTCCAGTTCGGCCAGGCGGCGGTCCAGCGCGAATGGCTGTATCAGCGGCACGGCCGCTTTCAATTCGGTGAAGCTACCGGCAAACAGCGACAGCAGCAGCATGGCCGGCAGCGCGAACAGCACGCGCTCGCGGCTGAGGTAGCCGCGCAGCTGCTGGCCCAGGTGGCGCAGCAGCAGGCGGGGACGGATGAACAGCATGACGTACAGCGCATAGCCGGCCAGCGCGAACAGCGGGCCGACCAGCAGCGACGAGGCGTAGCCGGCCAGCAGCGTGCCGAGCCCGGCGCCGCTGTGGTAGCGGATACGGATGGCGGCGGCGGCCAGCGCGTGCACGGCGACCGCCAGGGCCAGCCAGCGGTGTGCGCGCAGTGCGGGGGCCAGTTCGCGCAGCAGCGTTGCCGGCGCCGATGTCGTCATGGATTTCATTGCAGGGCAAGGACGATCAAGTCCCTGGCGTAGATGTACATATTGCCGAGCGCGTCGCCGAAGGCGGTGGCGCCGACGATGACCACGCCTGCGATCAGGGAAGCCAGCAGTGCGTATTCGATCGCGGTAACGGCCGAGCGGTCGTTGAGAAAGCGGCAGAGGCGGCGTTTCATGGTGCCCTCGCTGTGTCTGGTGTGGGGAGTGCGGTGGCGGAGGCGGGCTCCGGCCGGGCCGAAACGGGGGCTCACCCCGTCCCGGAACCGCCGTCTTGGTTTAGGCCGCTGGCGTGACGCCGCTGATTTTGGTGCTGATGTTGGTAAACATCGTGTTCAGCTTGGTCCCCACGGCGGTGACGCCGACGATGATGGCTACTGCGATCAGCGCAGCGATCAGGCCGTATTCGATTGCGGTGACACCGTCTTCCTGCTGCCAGAATTTTTGAATTGCTTGCATGATGATTCTCCTTTGGTTAAAGAAATGCACCCCGATGTGTAGCCTCTGCAACCGCGGTGCGGCGGTTCAGATTCCCTTGCCCAGCGCCAGCAGCAAGATGATGCAAACCACGCTCACCAGTGCCGCCAGCAGTACCGCTTCGTAAAAGGTGGCGCCCTGTTCGCTGCCCAGGAAACCCCGTGTGGAGACCGGCCTACTGTCTGCTGCTTGCATGCTGTTCTCCTCGCGGGGCTGTGCTTGGATTAGCGCTGCCATGGAAACAATATATTCCTGGGGGAATTGAGCTACATCAGATGAATGTCCTTTTTTCGTCCATGACACACACCCTATTTCCATTTCCAACAGGCAGGACATTTGTCATGGAAGCACGTAATGGCGCGGCTTGCAGGGAGGTAGTCGCAGAATGACAACACGCGAAAAGCGTGATCGGAGCGTGACAAAGTGTGAGAATTTGGCGAAAAACAACAGTCGCGCAGCGTCAGCCGTCGTGGCGGCCGTTTTGCGGGGTGGTGAGGAAGATGTAGAGGTCCAGCCGGTTGGTCACGCCCAGCTTGTGATAGATGGCGGTCAGGTGGTTGCGCAGCGTGTGTTCCGAGATGTACAGCTGCTCGGCCAGCGCCTTGTTGACGGCGCCGCCGCCGTCGGCCAGCAGCTGGCAGATCTTGCGTTCCTTGAGGGTCAGGCTGGCCAGGCGGTCGGCCTGCGGCGGCGCGCTGTGGGCCGGTTTGCGCATTTCCTCGAAGATGCGGCCCAGCATGCCGTGTTCCAGCCACAGCTCGCCTTCATGCACTTTGCGGATGGCTTTCAGCATGATTTCCGGCGCCGCTTCCTTGCCGACCACGCCGCGCGCGCCGCGCAGCACTGCCTGGTCGAGCTGATCGCGGTCGCGGGTGCCGCTCAGCACCAGCACCCGCGTGCCCGGCGCGGCCGCCAGGGTCGGCAGGATCTCCAGCGAGCTCTTGCCGTTCAGGTCCAGGTCCAGCACCACCACGTCCGGTGCCAGCTGCGCCGTCAGCGCCAGCGCGCCGGCGATGTCGGAGGCCGCGCCCACCACTTCCATGCCGTCGGCCTCGCTGCCCACCAGGCGGTCCAGGCCCCACAGGATGGTCTTGTGGTCGTCCACCAGCAGCACGCGGATGCGCGCCGATGGCGGGGCGGGATTGGCGGGCGTGGCGGGTGTGCTCATCGGCGCTTCAGACAGGAATGACGACTTCGATCGCCGTGCGGCGGCCGGCGCTGGCCTGCACGCGGGTGCTGCCGCCCAGCGCGAAGGCGCGCTCGGCGATCGATTGCGGCAGGAAATCGGCCTGCGTCAGGCTGCGGCAGTCGTTCTCGATGCGCACCCGCAGTTCGCCCTTGTCGCAGGCCAGCGTCACGGCGCCGGTGCGCGCCTCGGTGTGCTTGCGGATATTGCTCATGCCCTCGTTGACGATCTGGAACACCTCGGCGGCCAGGCGGTCGTTGACGGCCAGCTGGCCGGTGCTGTCGACCGTGATGTCGATGCCGTAGAACTGCTTGACCTGGCTGGCCTGGCGCCGCAGCGCCACCAGCAGCTCCGGCTCGCGCGGCGCCTCGCCGCTGCGGAAGGTTTGCGCAAAGCGGCGCAGGTCGACGATCACCTGGCCCATCATGTCCAGCAGCCCGTCCAGGTCGGGCAGCAGCGGGTTGTCCGGCGCGGCCCGCTTGCGCATGGCGCTCACGCCGTGGCGCAAGCCGATATAGGGCTGGATGGTGCTGTCGTGGATGTCGCGCGCGATACGCTCGCGCTCGCGCAACACCGCTTCCGAGGCCATGCGGTCGAGCAGGGCGATGTTTTCGATGATGGGGAAGGCCTGGCCGGCGATCTGCAGCAGGAACAGCGCGTCCTGTTGGCTGTGGTCGCGCCGGGACGCCACGATCAGCCAGCCTTCGCCCTGGCGCAGCGGCACCTGCACGGCGATCAGGGAAATGGCGTCCATCAGTTCGGCCAGGCGGCCCGCCGGCGCCGGATCGACCCGGCTCCAGCTGTGGGTGTCGCGCTGGCATTCGTGCGCCTCGTGGCCGCGCCGCAGCCAGCGCCACAGCGGCCGCTGGTACAGCAACACCTGGCCGCTGCGCACGCACAGCAGCGGTTCGGCCGCCTCGGCGCTCAGGCGCTTGTCGTGCAGCGCGTGGCCGGGCTGGCCGGTATTGGCGGTGCGCAGCATCCATTCCTTGGTGTCGGTGTCGCGCAGCAGCAGCAAACAGGTGCCGGCGCCGTAGAAACTCAGGGTCTTGTCCAGCACCGAGGCCACCGTGTGGTCGACCCCGAAGCGCGGGTTCGATTGCCGGCTCACCTCGTGCAGCAGTTCCAGGCGGCGCCGCTGCGACACCACCATGCCGCCCCAGTGCGAAATCATGTAGCCCAGCGCCAGCATGAAGGTGGCGCGCAGCAGCACCCGCGCCAGTTCGTCGCCGCTGGTGGTGAAGGCGGCCGTGCTGGCGAACAGCAGGGTGGAGGCGATGGTGATGCGGGCCCCGGCGGCCAGGCCGGAAGTGAAGGCCGCGCTCAGGATGGCGAAGAAGAAGAAGGGGTAGAAAAAGCTGCTCGAGCCGCCGGTGCTGAGCACGATCAGGTAAAACCACAGCACGTCCACCCAGGCCACGGCGCGCGCCCAGCGGCGCGCCCGGCTGTAGTCCAGCGCCAGGCTGTAGACCAGGAAGGCGGCGAACACCGGCGCGGCAAACGCGTTGGTGCGGCCCATGGCGTCCGGATCGATATACAGGGTCAGCAGGCAGGACGCCGAGAGCAGCGAACGCATGCGGTTGACCATCACCGCGTCCGCCGGGTCTTGCCACGCTTGGATTGCGCTGTGTTCGCTCACTGTTTTCTCCGCCGCAGTGCAACATGGACTAGTCTAACGGGGCGGTTGACGCTTGTCTACGCGAAAGTGTTAATTTTGCAACTACGCTACAACGTGACTTCCAGGCCCTCGTAGGCCAGCACCACCTGCAGGCCTTCCGGCAGCGGCGCGCGGCGCGCCAGCACTTCGGCGAATACGGCCTCCAGTTCGTCGTCGCTGCGGGTCGGTTCGTGGTGGGTGCAGTACAGCTGTTTGGCGCCGGCCTTGATGGCCATGTCGAAGGCCGAATCGAAGGTGCCGTGGCCCCAGCCGCGCTTGGCCGGGTATTCTTCGCGGGTGTAGGAGCAGTCCACGATCAGCGCGGTCACGCCGCGCACCTTGTCCTCGAGGGCGCCGATGCGCTCCTCGATGTACTGCTGGTAGGCCGCGTGTTCCGGGTGCTGCTCCGGGTAGATGTTGTAGTGCGGTTCGTGGTCGCCGGTGAAAAACACCGATTTGCCGTCGCAGTCGATGCGGTAGCCCAGGTCGATCACCGGGTGGTTCATGACCACGTTCGATACCACCGCGTCGCCCACCTCGATGGCTTCGCCCACCGCCAGCGTGCGGTACTCGATGGTGGCGTCCATCTGCGTTTCGCTGACCGGGAAATAGCTGTTTTGCAGCTGCACGCCCATCACGTGCTCGATGCCGTTGCCGGTGTCCGGGTCGGTGGTGCCGTGCAGGCGCACCCGGCTGCCCTTGATGAACAGCGGGGTGAAGAAGGGCAGGCCGTGGATGTGGTCCCAGTGGCTGTGGGTGATGAAGATGTTGGCCTGCACCGGGGTTTTCTTTTGGGAGATCAGCGATTGCGCCAACGCGAACAGGCCGGTGCCGCCGTCGATGATGATCAGCGTATCGTCGTCGCTGCGCACCTCGATGCAGGTGGTGTTGCCGCCATAGCGCGTGGTGCGCGGACCCGGGGACGGGATCGAACCGCGCACCCCCCAAAATTTGAATTTCATGCTCTCTACCCTTAACTCGGCCCGCTTATGTGCTGTCACTGCCGCCCTTCTGTTGACTGTTCTGCATGAACCATGATCGAACAGGCAAGTGGCGATCCCGCTTGGATGATAGCCTTTTTTTCATCAATTCTGGGCCAAAAGTTGCGAATTTGAGCGAGCTGGGCGGTGCAGTGTCGTCAACTGAAACACGGCGCGCCGTTTGCGCGATTTCCAATGTACAGCGGCTTGCGCTGCGGCTACACTTCCACTACACGCCTGTGCTTCGAAAAGATTATAAAAAACACCATGCAAGAGCTGAACCACATACAAATCGCGCAAAGGCTGGACCAGCTGACCGAACTGAGCGTGGCCCTTGGGGCCAGCCATGAAACCGACGAGCTGCTGGAGCGCATCCTGATGGTGGCCAAGGCCCTGACGCATGCCGACGGCGGCACGCTGTACCGCCCCAGCGCCGACGGCGCCAGCCTGTGTTTCCACATCTCGGTCAACGACACGCTGGGCATCCGCCAGGGCGGGGCGCGCGGCGACCGGATCGACATCCCGGCCGTGCCGCTGTTCGATGAGCTGGGCGACAAGAACCTGTCGTCGGTGGCCGCCTATTCGGCCAATTTCCGGCTCTCGGTCAACATCGAAGACGTGTACCAGGCCGACGTGTTCAACTTCTCCGGCATGCGCTCGTTCGACCAGCAGCGCGGCTACCATTCGAAGTCCTTCCTGACCGTGCCGATGACCGACCACGAGGGCGAACTGGTGGGCGTGCTGCAGCTGGTCAACGCGAAGGACCCGGCCAGCGGCGAGATCCGCGCCTTCTCGCCGACCGACCAGCGCTTCATCGAGGCGCTGGCGGCCCAGGCGGCGGTGGCGCTGACCAACCAGCGCCTGATCCAGCAGCTGGAAGACCTGCTGGAAGCGCTGGTCAACCTGATCAACATCGGCATCGACGAAAAATCGCCCTATACCGGCCGCCATTGCCAGTTCGTGCCCGAGCTGACCATGATGCTGGCCGAGGCGGTGCACAACACCGATACCGGCCCGCTGGCCGAGTTCCGCATGGACGACGGCGACCGCAAGGAGCTGTGGCTGGCAGGCCTGCTGCACGACTGCGGCAAGATCACCACCCCGGTGCACGTGGTGGACAAGGGCACCAAGCTGGAAACCATTTTCGACCGCATCCACATGGTCGGCACCCGCTTCGAGGTGCTGATGCGCGATGCGGAAATCCGCGCCCTGAAGGCCAAGCTGGCCGGCGGCAGCGCCGCCGATCACGCCGCCATCGACGCCGCGCTGGCCACGGAACTGGCGCAGCTGGAACAGGACCGCCAGTTCCTGCGCCAGGCCAATGTGGGCGGCGAGGGCATGAAGCCGGAAGACCAGCAGCGCGTGCTGCAGATCGCCGGCTACCGCTGGACCGGTCCGCGGGTGTACAAGAAGGAGCCCGGCGCCGAGGAGCCGCCGTTCCTGCGCGAGGAACAGCACTTCCTGACCGCCGAGGAGGTGGAGAACCTGAACATCCGCTTCGGCACCCTGACCGAGCCGGAGCGCAAGGAAATCAACAACCATATCGCCGTCACCATCCGCATGCTCGAATCGCTGCCGTGGCCCAAGCACTTGCAGAACGTGCCGGAATACGCCGGCGGCCACCACGAGCGCATGGACGGCAAGGGCTATCCGCGCGGCCTGACCAAGGACCAGATGTCGGTGCAGGCCCGCATCATGGCCATTGCCGACATCTTCGAGGCGCTCACCGCGCGCGACCGGCCCTACAAGAAGGGCAAGCCGCTGTCGGAGTCGCTGCGCATCCTGGGCAATTTCAGCCTGAACGGCCATATCGATCCGGACCTGTTCGACATCTTCATCCGCTCCAAGGTCTACCTGGAGTTCGCGCACAAGAATGTGGACGCGCGCCAGCTGGACCAGGTGGACGAGTCGAAGATTCCCGGCTACGTTCCCTGACGTGGCCCCGTCCATGGTGTCCCGGTGCTGAAACCGCTGCGCAAGTACGGCGCCCGCTGGGCGCTGGGACTGCTGCTGTGCGCGGCCGCCATCCTGCATACGGCCAATGTGCTGCACATCGATACGCTGGACCGCATGGACACGTTCATGTCCGGCCTGCGCATGCGGGCCGAGACGCCGGTGCTCGACCCGCGCGTGGTGATTGTCGATATCGATGAAAAAAGCCTGGCCGAAGTAGGGCGCTTCCCGTGGAGCCGCAACGTGATGGCCAGGCTGGTCGAGCAGTTGACGGTGAATTACGAGGTGGCCGCGGTCGGCTTCGACGTCTCCTTCCCCGAGCCGGACACCAGCTCCGGCTACGACGTGCTGAAACAGCTGGCGCAGGGCGAGCTGCAGCAGGTGGCGGGCCTGCAGGGCCAGCTGGCGCGCCTGCAGCCGCAACTCGATTACGACGGTTTGCTGGCGCAGGCGATCCAGGGCCAGCCGGTGGTGCTGGGCTACAGCCTGTCCGGCACCCAGGCCAGGGGCATGCTGCCCAAGCCTGCCTTCACCGAGGACGCCCTGAACGGGCGCACCGTGCATGCCTACGCGGTGGCCGGCTACGAGGCCAACATCCCGCGCCTGCAGCAGGCGGCCGTCAGCGCCGGCATTTTCACCGCCATGCCGGACCGCGACGGCGTGGTGCGTTCCACCGCGCTGCTGCAGAAAATCGGCCGCGGCTACTATCCCACGCTGTCGCTGGCCACCGCCGCCGTGGCGCTGCGCGCGCGTTCCATCGCGCCGCTGTTCGAGGGCACGGTGGACACCCTGTCCGAAGCTGAACGCGCCAACGGCGGCCTGGAGGCGATCGCCCTGTTCCATGAGGAAGGCAACATCCGCATCCCGGTCGGCGAAGGCTTGACCACCGCGATCCAGTACCGCGGCGCGGGCGGGCCGCAGGGCGGCGCCTACCGCTACGTGTCGGCCGCCGACGTGCTGCGCGGGGCGGTGCCGGCCGAGCAGCTGGCCGGCGCCATCGCGCTGGTGGGCACCACCGCGCCGGGGCTGAACGACCTGCGGGCCACGCCGGTCAACGCCCAGTATCCCGGGGTGGAGATCCACGCCAACATGATCAGCTCCATCCTCGACGGCAGTTTCAAGTTCCGGCCCGACTACGCTTCCGTGTTCGAGGCCGCGCAGCTGGTGGTGCTGGGACTGCTGCTGGCGCTGGCCTTGCCGGTGCTGGCACCGGCCTGGTCGATCGCGCTGTCGCTGCTGGCCATCGGCGCGGCCGGCGCCGTCAACTTCTACCTGTATCGCGCGCACGACCTGGTGTTCAATGTCTCGTCCATGCTGGTGCTGGCGCTGGCGCTGTTCATCCTGAACGTGGCCTGGGGCTATTTCTTCGAAGTGCGGCGCGGCCGCGCGCTGGTGTCGCGCTTCGGCGAATACGTGGCGCCCGAGCTGGTGGCCGAGATGGCCGAGAACCCGGAAAAATACAATATGGACGGCGAAAGCCGCGAGCTGAGCGTGATGTTCGTCGACGTGCGCGGCTTTACCACCATCTCGGAGGGCCTGACGCCGAAGGCGCTGCGCGAATACATCAATCTGTACCTGACGGCCATGTCGACCGACATCCGCGACAGCCACCGGGGCACGCTGGACAAATACATCGGCGACGCCGTGATGGCCTTCTGGGGCGCGCCGGTGGCCTTCCCGGACCACGCCAGCCGGGCCGTGGCCACCGCGCTGCTGATGCAGGCCAGCGCGCAGCGCCTGAACCGGGATTTCATTCAGCGCGGCTGGCCCGAGCTGAAGATCGGCATCGGCGTCAATACCGGCCAGATGCACGTGGGCGACATGGGCTCGCAGATCCGCCGCGCCTACACTGTCATGGGCGACGCGGTCAACCTGGGGTCGCGCCTGGAAGGCATCACCAAGGTGTACAGCGTGGGCATCGCGGTGGGCGAGGCCACCCGCGCGGCGGCGCCGGCATTCGCCTACCGCGAGCTGGACCTGGTGCGGGTCAAGGGCAAGAACGAGCCGGTGGCCATCTTCGAGCCGCTGGGGCGGGAAGGGGAACTGGATGAAGCGGCGCGCGCCGGGCTGGCGCGCTGGCACGCGGCGCTGGCGCTGGTGCGCAGCCAGCAGTGGGACGCGGCGCAGGCGGCGCTGGAAGCGCTCGACGCGGCCGCGCCGCACGGCCTGTACCAGCTCTACCTGGAGCGCATTGGCTACTACCGCACCCATCCGCCGGCGCCGGACTGGGACGGCGTAACCACCTTTGATACCAAGTAAGCCAACATAAAGTATCTGTGCGGAAATACATCAGGCGGCCAAAAAAAGCGGACGCAAGACGCGATTCGGACTAAACTGAGAGTAATAAGTATTTCTCTCAGGTCAAGTCCGGGCGGAGGCCATCATGCGATGCCGCGTCGTGCAACTGCTGGCTGCTGCGGCTTTGGCCGCCGCCTCGGGCGCTGCTTGCCCGGCCGGCCAGGACGCAGTCCAGGGCGCGGCGGATAAGCCCGCCGTGAGCGCTTCGGCCAGCGCCGACAACGGTGGCGGCGCGCTGCGGCTGGACTATCGGCTGCCGGTGGCGTCATCGGGCGACACGCTGGACCTGTACGGCGGCTACAACCAGAGCGACTATGCGTGGAAAGCCCGGGCCTGGCCCGAGGGCGGCAAGGGCGCCATGTTGGGCGCGCGCTACAGTCAGCTGCTGGCCAGGGGCGAGGGCCATGAGTCGCGTCTGAACTACGGCGCTGGCATCAAGGCCTTCCGCGGCGAAGGCTGGCAGGATAGCGAAGCGGGCTACGACGTGACGGTCCGTCCGCTGACGGTGAACTACAGCGGCAGCTGGCTGTTCGAGCAGGGCGAGGCGAGCGGCTCGGTGACGGTGCTGCGCAACCTGGCCGGCGGGCCGCGCGGCGGCCAGGCCGACTTTAGCCGCGCCCGTCCCGGCGCGGACGCCGGCTACAGCATAGTGCGGCTGGCGGCCAGCCTGACCCGGCAGCTGCCGCGCGATTTCCAGGTGCGCGCGGCCGTCAACGGCCAGTACACGCGCGACGCGCTGGTGCCCGGCGAGCAGATCGGCGCCGGCGGCGGCGCGCAGGTGCGTGGTTTTAGCGCCCGCGATCTGGCAAATGACAGCGGACTGACCGCCAATGTCGAGCTATACTCGCCGCAGTTGTGCGGCGATGCGCGCTGGCGCTGCCGCGCGCTGGTGTTTTATGACAAGGGAATGATCAAGCGCAACCGCGAACAGGGAGGCGAGCTGCGCACCAAGGCGATCGGCAGCGTGGGCGTGGGCCTGCGCGTCAATCTCTCCCGCGACGTGGATTTGCAAGTGGATTACGGCCATGTGGTGCGCTCCAGCCAGATGCCGCTACAGGATAAGAATCGCCTGCACATCAGGGTCGACCTGAGCTGGTGACTCGCTAAATAATACGCACAACGAGGTAAGCACGATGATGACAGGTCAGGTTCCCCAAGGCATGCGGCGCAAGCTGCTGGCGGTGTTGGTAGCAGCTTGCTATGGTTCCGCCTACGGTAATCCCAGCGTCCCGCAAGTCGTGGCCGGCCAGGCCAGCTTCCTCCAGCAAGGCAATTTGTACACCATTACGAATACGCCGAACACCATCATCAATTGGCAGAATTTCTCCATCAATCCCAACGAGATCACCCGCTTCATCCAGCAGAGCGGCGACAGCAAGGTGCTGAACCGTATTGTCGGCCAGGACCCCAGCAAGATCCTCGGCGCGCTGCAGTCGAACGGCAAGGTCTACCTGATCAACCCGAACGG
>NZ_BAAKJE010000085.1:0-209 GCF_059704565.1 Massilia sp. NBRC 108631 | reverse complement strand
TCACAGCGCGAAGCGCGAGCATGGCGCACCCGCGCCGATCCATTTGAAGCCGTCTGGGACAGCGAGATCGTGCCGTTGCTGGTCGCGTCACCGGCGCTGACGGCGACAACGCTTCTAGAAGAGATGCAAGGGCGCCATCCAGGTCAGTACGAAGACGCCTTGTTGCGCACGCTGCAGCGTCGGGTCCGAGCCTGGAGTGCGAGCCACGG
>NZ_BAAKJE010000084.1:0-373 GCF_059704565.1 Massilia sp. NBRC 108631 | reverse complement strand
GGCGCAACCTGCAGGACGAGCTGCTGCGCATCTGGGCCGAGCTGAAGAAGACCATCATCTTCGTCACGCACAGCATCGAAGAAGCGATCTACATGGCCGACCGCATCGTGGTGATGACCTACCGTCCCGGCACCGTCAAGCGCGACATCATGGTCGACCTGCCGCGCCTGCGCGACCCGTCCTCGTCCGAATTCAACGCCCTCAAGCGCGAACTGGGCATGCTGGTGATGGAAGAGCAGCAGCGCCACCACAACGACGAAATGCGCATGGCCGCCGTCGACTGAGGCGCTGCGATGTAAAATCGCTCCATGCGCGCAAAACTGATCAGAGTACTGGCCTTGCTGGGCGCCGCCGCCGCGATCGCGGCGGCCGG